>JAKAMD010000297.1 GCA_021823875.1 Pseudomonadota bacterium
GTCGAGGCCTGATCGAGTCTGACCAGATCGTCGAAGGTGAACATCAGCGCCTTGATGCGCTCGGCCGCGTCGCGGTTCTCCTGTTCCAACGCGGAGAGGAAGCGGGTTTCGGTCTGGCGGTCGAAATTGTTGAAGATTTCTGCCATCACTTCGTGAGCATCGCGCCGCCGCGTCTGCGACAGGTTGGACATGAACTCGGTGCGCAGCGTCTGCTCGACCCGTTCGATCACCTCTTTCTGCACCGATTCCATGCGCAGCATGCGGTTGATCACGTCGAGCGACAGATCGTCGGGCAGGATCGCCAGCACGCGGGCGGCGTGCTCGGGGCGCAGCTTCGACAGCACCACGGCCACCGTCTGCGGATATTCGTTCTTGAGATAGTTCGCCAGCACGTCTTCCTGCACGTTCGCGAGCTTCTCCCACATGTTGCGGCCGGCCGGACCGCGGATCTCGTCCATGATGCCGTGCACGCGTTCGGGCGCCAGGTATTGCTGCAGCAGTCGTTCGGTGGCGTCGTAGTTGCCGAGCAGCGCGCCGGAGGCCGACATGCGGCCGACGAATTCGAGCAGCAACTCCTCGACCGATTCGGCTTCGACAGTGCCGAGCGAGGACATCACGATGGAGATTTCGCGCAGTTCGTCGTCGTCGAGCAGGCTGAAGATCTTGCCGCCATATTGCTCGCCGAGCGCCAGCATCAGCACGGCGGCGCGTTCCGGTCCGGTCAGCCTGCGGCGGGTGGTTGGATGCGGCTGCTGCTTGCGGTTGCCGGCGAGCTCGGCCATCAGCCCGTCGATGTCATCGCGGACTTGTTCTTTGTTTCTGTCGACGTGTACTGCCATGGCTTAGGCCGCGTCCTCGTGGAGCCAGCTGCGGATGATGGCAACCGCCTCGTGCGGGTTGTTTTCGGCGAGCTCGCCCACCTTCTGCACCGACTGGGCATGCACCTGACCCTGCACCTTGGCGACGTCGATCATGGTCGAGGTGCGGTTGGAGATGGCGACCTGTTCGTCGCCGCCCACGATCGAAATATTGGTGCCGCCGCTTGCCGTGATGCTGCCGGTGCCGCCCGAGACGGTCATGCCGGGCGGGTTGCCGCCGGAAAGGCCGAGCGCGCCGGCAATGCCGGCCGTCCCGGCCGCTCCGGCGCGTCCTTCGGCGCCCTCCGGCGTGACGATCCGGCGCACCAGCGGCCGCACCACGGTCAGGAGCACGATGAAGCCGAGCAGGATCATCACACCCTTCTCGGCCATCCCCATGATGTCGTCCTTGCTGAATTGCAGGTAGCTCCGCCAGCCGGTCGGCTCGTTGAGCGGCACCGGCGGGGCCTCGGCGAAGCGCAGATTGACGACCTCGACCTGGTCGCCGCGCTTGGCGTCGTAGCCGACCGCCGAGCGCACCAGCGCCGTGATGCGATCGAGCTCTTCCTTCGCCAGCGGCTTGTAGACCAGCTCGCCTTTGTCGTTCTTGCTGTAGGTGCCGTCGACCAGGACGGCAGCGGAAATGCGCTTGATACGGCCAGCCTCGACCACTTCGGTCTTGGTGGTGCGCGAAATCTCGTAATTGACGGTTTCTTCGCTCTTGCGCGTCTGGTCGCGGCCGTTGCCATTGGTGCCGTTGCTGCCGCCCGGCAGCTGAGTCCCGACCGAAACGGGGCCGCCGGGGCTGCCGGTGCCGTTGTTCGATTCCTCTTCGCGGGTCTGGCTCGAGCGCACCACGCGGCCGTCGGGGTCGTATTTGTCTGAGGTCTCGGTGACGCGGTTCATGTCGAAGTCGGCGTTGATCTGCACGCGCGCGCGGCCCGGTCCGACTACCGAAGAGACGATGTTCTCCACTTCCTGGCGCAGGCGATTTTCGTAGGCGATCTTGCGCTCGTCGGCGCCGGCCGCCGTCGCCGCATTATCGTCGCCGGCGCCGTCGGCGAGTAGCTTGCCGCTTTCGTCCACGATTGAGATGCGATCGGGCTTGAGACCGGTGACGGCGGAGGCGACCAGGTGGCGGATGGCGCGCACCTGCGAGTGGGAGAGCGTCCCGCGCACCCGGAGCACGATCGAGGCGGAGGCCTCGACTTTGTCGCGCGAGAACAAAGGCCGGTCGGGCAGCACCAGGTGCACGCGCGCGGTCTCCACCTGGTCGAGGCTGCGAATGGTGCGGCTGAGCTCGCCTTCCAGGGCGCGCAGCTTATTGATGTTCTGGATGAAGGTGGTGGCGCCCAGCGCGTCGGACTTGTCGAAGATTTCGTAGCCGACGCCGCCGCCCTTGGGCAGGCCGTTTTCGGCTTCCTTCATGCGCAACCGCGCGACCTTGTCTTGCGGCACCAGGATGATGGCGCCGTTGTTCTTGAGCGTATAGGTGATCCCCTGCTGGTCGAGGTCCTTGGCGATGGCGGCCGAATCGTCAAGCGCCAGATCGGTGAAAAGGGGCACCATCTGCGGCGTCGTCATCCGAATCATCAGGAACGAGAAAAAGCCGATCAGCGCCAGTGTCACCGCGGCCATAGCCGCCATACGCGCCGCACCGAGCGACTTCAGGAAGTCCAAGAAACCTTGCACCGGCTGCCTCAACGAACGAACCGCGCGTCTCGCGCCTACCCGGCAAGATTTGCCCAGTTTATGGTTAGCGTCTGGTTAACTAGGCATGCTTGTGCCGACGAAATTTGACGATGCCTAATTGTACCTTGCGCCGGCGGGCGATCCGGCAGCCGAATCAAAAACGCCGGCCGCAATCGGGCCGGCGTTTTTGAGATTATGAAAGGGAAGCCGCCGCTACTGGCGGTATTGCTGGATTCGGGTGGTGCGCAGGCCGGCAAGCCCGTGCTGGTCGATCGAATACTGCCAGGAAAGGAATTCCTCGACGGTTAGCGTGTAACGGGCACAGGCTTCTTCGAGCGACAGCAAACCACCACGCACCGCTGCAACGACCTCGGCCTTGCGGCGGATCACCCAGCGCTTGGTTGACGGCGGCGGCAGGTCCGCAATGGTCAACGGACTGCCATCTGGCCCGATGACATATTTGACCCTCGGGCGATGGGGCTCGGTCATAGGCTTGTACTCACAACTCGACTAACAGCTACTAGATGAGAAGCTAGCCCCAGCGACTTAAAATTTACCTAAGCGTCACACGCGAACAGGGAAATGTTTGCCGCTTTGCCGCTAACCTTTTGGTTACGGATGGCCGCATGCGGCCGCGCCTGACATGCAATAACGAGCTGGATTGCGCGCGGCCGGGCGATCCGGTCGTCGGTCGGCGCCATCGTCGTAGGCGGCTACCACCCGGCCGCGTAATCGCGGCGGCGACGTGTACGCTCACGACCACTCTTCGCGTCCGATCAATCGCGAGCCTCGGCATGTCAGCTATTCCGATCAGCGCTTAGTTCTTCGCGATCGCTCACTGCCGTCGAACGGGGATGCAACGCTTGCCCAGAGGCCCGGGGACCGTACCTGGCGGACAAACGATCCGAGCCCGATCTTCCGGCGAAGAGGGCGCAACGCGGCCGGGCCTGACCGGCGCCGGTGATTTCGGAACGTCGCGTGCCGAGGGAGGACGCCGAGTCGGCCCAGGCCAAGGTACGACCGGCGCAGGCATTGGCCGCGGCTTGAGCTTCACGCACACACCATCGTCGTCGCGAACCTCGCCCGGGCGGCAGGGTTGCGCTGGAACGGCCTTCTTCTCGATGGGCGTGATGCACTTGCCGTTTTGAAGGGTGGCGCCGCCGGCGCAAACACATTTCCGGTCGGACCCGGCGGCCTTGTTGAAGCTGGCGCCCTTCGGACAGATGCAGGCAAACTTTCCCGCATCAAAATGGGACCCTTCCGGGCAGCTGCAAGCGAACAACGAATTTCCCGCTTGCGGCAAATCTATTTTGATGGCGTCAGCGGCGCACACGCACTTGTCACCCTCAAGTTTCTGGTTTTCGCCGCAGCCGCAATGACCCGGCACGACGTACACGCTCGTCTTACCGCCGGGGGCGGTGCCAATCTTCTTTTCGGTCGGGATGTAGATTTGGGTCGGCGGACAGCTCTTGCACGCGTGCGGATTATCCGGGTCCTGATAGGAGCCGGGGCTGCAGTTCAGGGGCAGGCATTGGGTCGCACCTGCGTGCGCATAGGTGCCGTCGGCACATGGCAGGCAAACGCCCCTGCTGCTGCCGTCCTTCTCATACTTCGCATAAGTGTTGTCCGGACAGGTCTGGCATTGGTAGGCGTTCGGGTCGGCCATCTGGTCCTTGCCGAGCATCAGCCCGCCCACGAACTGACCGGGTACGCAGGCCGGAACGCAGGACTTGTGATCGGCGGATGCCGTCTGGCCATATTCGCAGGGTTCGCAATGCCCGACGCTTCCGGAAATGTAGACCGTCTTGTCATGCGGCGGGCAAGCCACGCATTTGCCGGTCGCTTGGCTCAAGATTTCGCCGGCTGCATTGTTGCAAATATTGACGCAGCTGAGATGGTCCGCGCTCGCCTTTGTGCCAATCTGGCAAAGCTGGCACGACGGCATCTGCGCGACGCCTCCTTCATAGTGGAACGACACGTAAAGCTCCGAGTCGGAGCAAGGCTGGCAGACGCCATTATTCAACTGTGATCCGGTCGGGCACAGGCAGTAGCCGTCGACGGTCATCTTCGGAGGCGTGCATTGGCACAAAGCAAGCCGTTTGCCGATCCGGATAGCGTCATAGGGAGGCTCG
>JAKAMD010000015.1 GCA_021823875.1 Pseudomonadota bacterium
GTACTACACCAACACGCAATCGTTCTCGCCGCTGTCTCGGTTGCAGAACGAGCTGGCGTCCGAAGTCTCGTCCGGCACCATCAGCTCCAGCGACGAATCGGCGCTCAGTTCGGCGCTGACCGACATCGATTCGGAACTCAAGAGCGAGGCGTCGTCCGCCGGCTCCACGCCGCCGTCGCCGGACAGCATGAAGTCCAAGATCAATGATTTGATCGCCAAGGAAGTGAAGGACGGCAAACTGACCAGCGCGCAAGCCGACGAGTTGAAAAACGTGTTCGCGCAGACTTTCAAGGGCGGTCCGGGTGGTCCCGGCGGCCCAGGAGGGCCGGGCGGTCCGCACGGCGCGGATGGCGACGGCGATGGCGACAACTCGTCGAGCACGAGTTCAAGCTCGAGCTCGACCGATTCCGACCTGAAGAATGTCCTGTCGGATTTCCTCAAATTGCTGCAAGATTCACAAGGCAGTTCGTCGAGCTATAGTTCGAGCGGCAATAGCTTGCTTTCGCAAATCCAGTCGCTGATCGTTAATTACCAAGCCTGACGTGGACACTTGCGACTGGCGCGGGCGACCGCTGGTGGGTGGCCGTTCGCGCATTGTCCGCTCCTTACATCTTCGGCAGCTTGCTCACCGTCGCGTGCACGGTGCCACGTGCTTGCGCCACGATGCGCAGCGTATGCGTGTCGAAGGCAACGCCGGTCAGACGCAGCTCGTCGATGTCGGCATCGACACGGGTGCCGGGGTTGGGGCTGCGGAAATCGGCGAGCGTGGCCGCGATCTTCTTGCGCGCGTCGGCAGCGAACGGCTTGAGATCGACCACCGCCTGGTCGGCCAGTGCCTGTTGCAGATAGGGCAGCGCCGCGCGGGCGGCGGCACCGAGCAGGCCGTAGGCGGCCTGCGATTCGACCGCGAGCGAAATGTCGGTGAAGCGCAGTATCTGCTTGTTCGCGTCCAGCGCCGGCTTGCCCCAGATATAGACGGTGGCATTGGCGCCGAAGCCGAACCAGCTCTTCTTCTCGTGCGCCTTTACTTTCAGCGCGATCAGCAGCCGTTCGCCAGCGGCTGCGACGTGCACGCCGCGCACCTCGACATCAACCGGCGCGTTGCGGTCCTCCGGATAGTGGTGTCCCTTGAGTTGCGCTTCCAAGAGGGTGTTGAGCGCCGTGAAGGGCAGGTCGATCGGCAGCCCGACGTCGATCTTGCCGTGGTCGGGTGCCGGCACGATGTCGAGCCGCGCCGGGAATGGGCAGTTGGGTTTGGTTTCGTTCGGTACGACGCGAGTCAACGATTGCACGCCGAGCGTCAGCGTCACCGCTTTGCCGTCGATGCGCGGCTGGGCGGCATAGGCCTTGGTCGGTTTCACCTCGAGCCAGAGCCGGGGCAGGCCGGTCTTGTCGCCGCCGAGTAGGATCGAGCGGCACATCTTGGCCCACTCTGCGCGCACCGAATTTTCGATGAAGGGATCGTTGCGCACCCGCGCATCCAGCGCGCCGATCTGGCTGTTGATAGCCGGATCGAGCATGGGCCTGATCTCGGCGCCGAGATTGACCTTGATGCCGGCGAGCGTGGTGCTGGTGTCGTTTAACCGGATGCTGCCGAGCAGCCGCGGATCGACCCGCCAGTTGGACATCAACTGCGGGCGCGAAGTCATAACCACGTTGCCGCGGAAATTGGTGGTCTGGTCGAACGGCTTGCCGGCGAGCGCGCCGATCTGCTTGCCGACATTGCCGCCAAGCAGCCCGCCGATGGCGTCGCCAATACCGCCGACCGCCTGGCCGGCGGCGCTGCCGAGCGTGCCGGTGAGGTGGATGGTGCCGGTGAGCGGCGTGTCGACCGTAAGCGCATCATTGGCGCCACTGACCGACATCGTGCCGCGCGAGACGGTGAGGCCGATCTCGGCCTTGCCGAGCAGTTGGGTCAGCGGATTGTCGTTCTTGCCGGCGAATTCGCGCGGCGCCGCAGCATCGAGCTGATCGCGGATGGCGCCGAGTGCAATGGCGACCGGCGCCACGATTTCCGAGGCGCTCGACATCGGCGGCAGCGGCTTCGGCGCCGACAGCTTGGTAAAGGAGGGCGGTGGGGGTTCCGGCAGGAACGTATCGAGCGCCCACATCGTGCCGTAGAAGGCGACGGCGACGACGAGCAGCGCGCCCAGCAGGAGCCGGAAGCCGCGCGAGCGGCCGAACAGGCGGATCGGCGCGGTGAGGTAATAGATGAAGGTGTCGAGCATGACCCGCCCCGCTCATTTGATTCGTCCGGCGGAATCTTACGGTGACGGGCCCGCAGGTGCCACCCGGCGCGCATGCGGCCATTCGCACGGCGTGCCGTGGCGGGCTGCGCTTACTTCATCTCCGCCATGCATTTCTTCACGAATGCGGCCTTCTGTTCCATAGGGATTTTCAGCCGCATGGCCTTGTCGTCGCAGGCCCGCATCTTCTTGGCCTCGCTGGGCGGCAGCATTTTCTCCGGCGCCGTTGATTTCATGTCCGAGGCGTTCACCGGCGCGCCTTGCGCGAGCAGCGCGGCCAGGCACAGGGCGGGTAGCACCACGATGGAACGCAAGGCGGCCTCCTCCTTGGGCACAGCCGGAATATTATCATCTCGCAGGCCTTGCCGGCGCAATCCGGGGGCGAGCATTAGGTTGCGGCGGGCGGCTTGCATTTACGGCACCGGCGGCGCTATCGGTAGCCTCGACGAGGCGGCGTCTTGTCGCCTTACGGCCATACGGAGATTGACATGGACAGCACCGAAAACGGCCAGGGCGCTCCGGAACGGATCGGCAAGGTGCTGTCGATCGTCTTCCTGTTGGCGCTCGCCGCTTTGTTCGTCTATGGCTACGCACCTCGCATTATTTCCACGATCCACCTCTAAGGCCCGGCTTCAGACATCCGGCCGTGCGGCTTGCGCGCCGGGTGGGCGGACGCCCGGCCTGCCGTATGCCGTTGGCCCGGGCTTGATGCAGATCAGGGCCGTGTCCGCGCGGCTTGGCGATGATGAGATTTGTTTGATCGGACCGTTCATGTCTGGAAAGGCGGCGTAGATGACGGGGTCCCGATCCCGCGGCGGCGCGCAATGGACGAAGAAATCCTGAGCAAACTGGAGCGGCGGCTGGGGCGCCTGCACGCCAGGCAACGCCTTGGCATCGAAAGGGACCACGAGGCGCAAATCTTTGGCCAGGGTCTCAATTTCTTCCATATCGAGAACTGGTACTCCATTCATGCGCTGATGCGCGGCGTGCTCAAGCTGTCGGGGTTCTATTGGCGCGGGGAGCGCAACGCGGCGCGCATCCAGGTCCGGCACAACTCAATTCAATTTAAGAATCTGCCGCCGGCCTTTGATGGCTTCACGCTGCTTCAGCTCAGCGACTTGCACGCCGACATAAGCGAAGGGGCCATGCTCCGCTTGGCCAAGCTGTTGCCTGATCTCAGCTATGACATCTGCGTTCTGACCGGCGACTTTCGCGGTCCGACCTATGGGCCGCACGAGCCCACGCTCGCCATCATGCAGCGCTTGGTCCGCGCGCTGCGCGGGCCGGTGTACGGGGTGTTGGGTAATCATGACACCATTCTCATGGTGCCGGGTCTCGAAGACATGGGCATCCGCATGCTGCTTAACGAATGCGAGACGCTGTCGCGCAATGGACAAAGCATCTTTCTCGCTGGCATCGACGACGCCCATTATTTCCGCGTCGACAATATCGAGAAGGCAGCGTCCGCTATCCCGCACGATGGCTTCTCCATCCTGCTGTCGCATACGCCGGAGATTTATCGTCAGGCCACGCATGCCGGTTTCGACCTGATCCTCAGCGGCCACACCCATGGCGGCCAGATCTGTCTGCCAGGCTCGATTCCGGTGACACTCGATTCGGTGCTGCCTCGGCGCTTCGGTGCGGGCGCCTGGCAGTACCACGACATGATCGGCTACACCTCGGTGGGCGCCGGCACCTCGATCATGCCGGTGCGTCTCAACTGCCTGCCCGAGATCACCCTGCACCAGCTCCGGCGCGCGCCTGATCAATAGGGACGGTCGCGCAGGCGCAGGCGGAAGAGCAGCCGCGAGAGCAGAATCTCGCCGGCAAAAAACAGCCCGCAGGTGAGTGCGATGTCGGCGACGCTCAAGGCGAGCGCGTGCCGGCAGGCGAGCAGCGGCAGCAGCGATTCCGGAATTTGATCGAGGCCGGTGGCGCGGCTGCTGGGCGCAAGCCCGAGCC
Source organism: Pseudomonadota bacterium (assembly GCA_021823875.1). Taxonomy (GTDB): domain Bacteria; phylum Pseudomonadota; class Alphaproteobacteria; order Rhizobiales; family Xanthobacteraceae; genus Pseudolabrys. The sequence continues at coordinate 4,209 of JAKAMD010000015.1, forward strand.
GGCGCTTGCAGAAGCTCGAGAAGAGGTCGCCGGCCATGGCGGTCGCACCGACCAGTAAGCCGATGGCGAGGTCCAATCCGATCAGCGGCGCCCCCAGCGTCGTCGCCGAGATCGCGATCGCGACGCCACGAATGGTCTTCGATCGGCCGAACAGCGGTTTGCCGTCGAGGAATGTCCAATTGCTGTCGAGTGGCATGGCCAACCGGTCGCGCAGGATCAGTTTGGCGATCACCGGCGCCCCGTTGGCCAGCGTGAGCAGCACCAGGACTTGCGTGACGGTCAGGGCATGCATTGCGTCTTGGCTATTTGATCTTTCCCATGCGGTGCAGCTTGAGCGCCGCATAGATGGTGTCGTTGACCGGCGTCGGCACTTTCAGCTCGCGGCCGAGCTGCGACACGCGGCCGGCCAGCCAGTCGAGTTCGAGCCGGTTGCCGCGGTCGAGATCATTGGCCATCGAAGCCTTCATGCTGGCCGGCGTGTTGGCGTCGGCGAAGGCTAGGCGCTGGTCGACATAGTCGTCGTCGAGGGCGACACCCTTGGCGCAGCCGACCGCGAAAGTTTCGGCCATGATGTTGCGGAACAGCGCGCGGGTGTCGGGATCGGCCAGGATCGGGCCCATGGTGGAGCGGGTGACCGAGGTGGCGCCCGAGGTCGCCGACAGGAAGATGAATTTCTGCCAGCGGTCGCGCTGAATGTTGGGCGACAGCGTGATGTCGATGCCGGCGGCCTTGGCGGCCTCGACAAAGGCTTGCAAGGCCGGGTCCGGCCGGCCGTCGATGGTGCCGCAGATGATCGCCTGGAACGTGCTGGTTTGTTTGATGACGCCGGGGCGGTCGATCACGGTGACCACATAGGTGACGCCGGGGATGGTGCGTTCGGCGCCGACGATGGGGACGATGCGTTCATAGCTGTCGACGCCATTCTGCAGCGTGATGAGCCGGGTGTTGGGGCCGAGCAACGGCAAGGCTTGTTCGGCGGCGATCTCGGTGTCCCACAGCTTGACCGCGAACAGCACGATGTCGACCGGGCCGACTTCGGCCGGCTTGTCGGTGGCATTGACTTTCGGCAGATGCACGTCGCCGTGATGCGTGCTTTCGACCTTGAGCCCATTCTTGCGGATGGCGTCGAGATGGGCGCCACGTGCAATGTAGAAGACATCGTGCCCGGCCGCCTGCATGCGCGCGCCGAAATAACCGCCGACTGCGCCCGCTGCCATGATCGCTATACGCATGAATTCGTCTCCCATTCCGTAACGCGCGCGACCATATCGCGCTCCGCGCGCCTTGGCCACGCCGCAAAAAGAAAAGCCCGGCGCGTGGGCCGGGCCAAGTCGGGAGGTACCGGAGAAATCAGTAGATACCATTCGGTTGCGCGTTCCAGCTGATGCGAGGGCCGCGGGTCAGTGCCGTTGTGCGCGCTTCCTGTGACGGCGCGGCATGTTGCGGCAGCACGATCACCTTGGCGCCGACCTTCACGCGCTTGAACAGATCGATCACGTTGTCGTTGGTCAGCCGGATGCAGCCGCTCGACATGTGCTTGCCGATTGAGGTGGGATTGTTGGTGCCATGGATGCGGTAGACGGTGCCGCCGATATACATGGCGCGCGCGCCGAGCGGATTGCCGGGGCCGCCGGCCATCATGCGCGGCAGATAGGGCTGGCGCTGAATCATGTCGGCCGGCGGATACCAGTCCGGCCATTCGGTCTTGCGCACGATCTGTTTGACGCCCGACCACGTGAAGCCTTCGCGGCCGACGCCGATGCCGTAGCGGACCGCCTTGCCGTTGCCGAGCACGAAGTAGAGGAAGGTGTGCGGCGTATCGACGATAATGGTGCCGGGTGCTTCGTTGCTGGCGAAGTCGACGAACTGGCGCTGCAGGCGCGAGGGCAGCTGCGCGTTCTCGTTGCCGATCGTGCGGTCGTTGAGCGCGTCACCGGTGGACGCTGCGGCGGGCGGCGCGATCTGATCCTGCGCTGGCGGCGCCACGAAGGCGACTTGCTGCGCTTGCGCGGCCCCGCAGAACAGCGCGGCGGTGGCGATCAACGCGGTGAACGATGCAAGAGCGAAATGGCGTGACATGGCGGGTTCTCCCCGTTTGCACATGGGTCGAGGAAACGGCCGATAAGGTTCAAAGGGGGCGGCGCAAAATCGCGCCAACCTGGAAATCCTCAGGCGGTTCTAAGCGTTGGGCAGAACCCGCGTGGGTGCCGTCAATCCTTCCGCAGCCGCCAGCCGCACACCGCTTCCGGCACGGAATCAACCGAAGGCAGGTAGGGCTTGATGTCGAGCAGCGGCGTGCCGTTGAGGCAGTCGAGCCCGACCACCGACAACTTGGTGCCCTCGACCTTGATGAGGCGGACCACGCTCATGGCGATCGGATTGGGCCGTACCGGCGAGCGCAGCGCAAAGGTGCCGTGCTGCGCGCCGCCGTGGTGCCCGGGCGCCTGCCGCATCAGATTGCGGGGCGCCTTGTCCATCCAATAGAGCAGCACCAGGTGTGAGCAGGTCTCGACGTCCTTGAGGCCGTCGCCATAGCGCGCATCGAGTTCGACCGTGCAGACAGCCTCGGACCCGCGCGCGTTCTTGGGACAGTCCGCGCGCTTCTTCCAGGGCGTGCGGATGTGGCCGATGAAATAGAGGCTGGCGTCGGGGGTGGCCGGCAGCTCGATAATGACCTCGTCGGGGCGGATGCCGAACTCTTCTTGGGCACTCATGGCTGTTCTCTTCGTCATTCTCCGCGGGTCTTTGGCGGGCGCGGGTGCTTTCGCACGCGTTCCGCCGGGACGGAAGGGGCGGGCCCTTGCGGAAATCCTATTAAAGGTATAAAGATATCTTTATATAGTGGGAGCTAGCCCATATGCCCGGCGATAGCCACCTCGGTTTCGAGGCCCTCAATACGGCGCTCAAAGCGGCCGGCGAGGAGACGCGCCTGCGCGTGCTGGCGCTGCTTGCCGAGGCCGAGCTGACAGTCTCCGACCTCACCGACATCCTGCGCCAGTCGCAGCCGCGCATTTCGCGCCATCTGCGGCTCCTGGCCGAGGCCGGGCTGGTCGAGCGCTTCCGCGAGGGCACCTGGGCCTTCTTCCGTCTGGCCGAGCATGGCGGCGGCGCCGCCGTGGCGCGTACGCTGTTGGAACGGCTCGATCCCGCCGATGCCACGGTGGCGCGCGACCGTGCCCGCCTCGCCTCGGTGCGCCAAGCCCGCGCCGCGGCGGCGCAGGTTTACTTCCGCGCCCACGCCGCCGAGTGGGACCGCATCCGCAAGCTGCACGTCCCCGACGAGGCGGTGGAGCAGGCGATCCGCGCGGCACTCGTCGACAAGCCGTTCCGCTCGCTTCTCGACCTCGGCACCGGCACCGGCCGCATGCTTGAACTGTTCGGCCCGGAGATCGAGCGCGGGCTCGGCATCGATCTCTCACTCGACATGCTGCAGGTCGCGCGCGACCGGCTGGAACGCGCCGGCCTGAAGCATTGCAGCGTGCGCCAGGGCGACCTCTACGACCTGCCACTGGCCAACGACACTTTCGACGTCGTCATTCTCCACCAGGTGCTGCACTTCCTCGACGACGGCGCCCGCGCCATCCACGAGGCGGCGCGCGTGCTCAGGCCCGGCGGGCGGCTGCTGGTGGTCGACTTCGCACCCCATGAAGAGGAATTCTTGCGCGAACAATATGCCCATCGCCGTCTCGGCTTTGCGCCGGAGACGGTCACGCAATGGATGACAGCAAGCGGTCTCGAGCCGGTGTTGCATAAGTCGCTGGCGCCGGAGGCGGGCTCCGGCGTCAAGATCGCCGTCTCGCTCTGGCTTGCGCGCGACGCGCGCGCACTCATCGCTTCGCGTGAGGTGGCGTGATGATCAATCCATTGCGTCCTAGCCGCTTCATCCGCAGCGATCGCCTGTCGGTGTCGTTCGAGTTCTTTCCGCCCGCCACGGAGGAGATGGAGACCATCCTGTGGTCGTCGATTGAGCGGCTTGCGCCGCTTGCTCCGCAATTCGTCTCGGTCACCTATGGCGCTGGCGGCAGTACGCGCGAGCGCACCCATGCCACCGTGCGGCGCATCCTGGCGGAAACGCCATTGACCCCGGCCGCACATCTCACTTGCGTCGCCGCTACCCGCGACGAGGTCGATGCCATCGTGCGCGACTATCACGATGCCGGCGTGCGCCATGTCGTGGCGCTGCGCGGCGATCCGCCAGACGGCGCCGGCGCGCGCTACGCGCCCTATCCCGGCGGCTACATCAATGCCGCCGATCTGGTGGGTGGCATCAAGCGCGCCTATCCGGATTTCGAGATTTCGGTCTCGGCCTATCCGGAAAAGCACCCGGAAAGCGCCAATGTCGAGGCCGATATCGACATGCTGAAGGCCAAGGTCGATGCCGGGGCCTCGCGCGCCATGACCCAGTTCTTCTTCGAGAACGACCTGTACTTCCGTTATCTCGATCGCGTGCGCGCGCGCGGCATCGATATTCCGATCGTGCCGGGCATCCTGCCGGTGCAGAACTTCAAGGCGATGACCGGCTTTGCCAAGCGGTGCGGCGCCTCGGTGCCGGCCTGGCTCGCTGAACGCTTCGATGGCCTCGACCACGATCCTGCGACGCGCAAGCTGATCGCGGCGGCGGTTGCTGCCGAACAGGTGATCGATCTGCTCGACCGCGGCGTCACCACTTTCCACTTCTACACGATGAATCGCGCCGATCTGGTCTACGCGATCTGTCATCTGCTCGGCCTGCGGCCGACGGTGCAGCGCGCAGCATAATTTGGAGTGCCATTTGTGAGCAGTACCCGTTCCACTCTCGTCGATCTGCTGAAACAGCGTATTCTGGTGCTCGATGGCGCCATGGGCACCATGATCCAGGCGCTCAACCTCGACGAGGAAGGCTATCGCGGCGCGCGTTTCGATGCCTGGAATCGCGAAGTGCGTGGCAACAACGACCTGCTGAACCTCAGCCGGCCGGACGCCGTGCGCAACATCCATCTCCAATATTTCCGCGCGGGCGCGGACATCGTTTCAACCAACACCTTCTCCTCCACCACCATCGCCCAGGCCGATTACGGCATGGAGGGCATCGCTTACGAGCTCAACCAAGCCGGCGCCAAATTGGCGCGCGAAGCGGCGGCGCTGGCGGAAAAAGAAGACGGCAAGCGCCGTTTCGTTGCCGGTGCGCTCGGGCCGACCAACCGCACAGCTTCGATCTCGCCGGACGTTTCCAATCCCGGTTTCCGCGCCATTACCTTCGATCAGTTGCGCACGGCCTACGGCGAACAGGCGCGCGGGTTGATCGAGGGCGGTGCCGATCTGCTGCTGATCGAAACCATCTTCGACACGCTCAATGCCAAGGCGGCGATCTATGCCATCCAGGAAATCGGCGAGGAGCGCGGGCTCGATATCCCGGTGATGATTTCCGGCACCATCACCGACCGCTCCGGCCGCTTGCTGTCGGGCCAGACGCCGGAGGCGTTCTGGAATTCGGTGCAGCATGCCGGGCCGGTCACCATCGGGCTGAACTGCGCGCTCGGCGCCAAGGAAATGCGCGCGCATATCGAGGAGATTGGCCGGCTCGCCGATACTTTCGTTTGCGCCTATCCGAATGCCGGCCTGCCCAACGAATTCGGGTACTACGACGAGAGCCCGGAATTCATGGCCGCGCTGCTCGGCGAGTTTGCCGATGCCGGTCTGGTCAACGTGGTCGGCGGTTGCTGCGGCACCACGCCCGACCACATCGCCGCCATCGCCCAGGCGGTCGCCGGCAAGGCCCCGCGCGCCATCCCCGACGTGCCGCGGCAATTGCGGCTGTCAGGTCTGGAGTCGTTCACGCTGACGCCGGAGATTCCCTTCGTCAATGTCGGTGAGCGCACCAACGTCACCGGCTCGGCCAAGTTCCGCAAGCTGATCACCGCCGGCGACTACGCCGCGGCGCTCACCATCGCACGTGACCAGGTGGAGAACGGCGCGCAGGTGATCGACGTCAACATGGACGAAGGCCTGCTCGATTCCGAACAGGCCATGACCACCTTCCTCAATCTTATCGCCGCCGAGCCCGACATCGCGCGCGTGCCGGTGATGGTCGATTCATCGAAATTCTCGGTGATCGAGGCGGGACTCAAATGCCTGCAGGGCAAATCGGTGGTCAATTCGATCTCACTCAAAGAAGGCGAGGAAGCTTTCATCGAAAATGCCAAGACCGTGCGCCACTACGGCGCGGCGGTGGTGGTGATGGCCTTCGACGAGCAAGGACAGGCCGACACGCTGGAGCGCAAGTGCCAGATCGCCAAGCGCGCCTACGACATCCTGGTGACCAAGGTCGGCTTCGCGCCGGAAGATGTCATCATCGACCCGAACATTTTCGCCGTCGCCACGGGCATGGAGGAGCACAACAATTACGGCGTCGCCTTCATCGAGGCGGCGCGCTGGATCCGGCAGAACCTGCCCGGCGCCCATGTCTCCGGTGGCGTGTCGAACCTGTCCTTCGCCTTCCGCGGCAATGAGCGCGTGCGCGAGGCCATGCATTCGGTGTTCCTCTATCACGCGATTCAGGCTGGTATGGACATGGGCATCGTCAATGCCGGCCAGATGGCGGTCTATGATGATCTCGATCCCGAGCTGCGCGAAGCCTGCGAGGACGTGGTGCTCAACCGCCGTCCCGACGCGGCCGAGCGGCTGTTGTCGCTGGCGGCGAAATTCCGCGGCGATGGCCAGGCCGCCAAGGTGGCCGACCTCTCCTGGCGCGAGCAGCCGGTCGGCAAACGGCTGACCCACGCGCTGGTGCACGGCATTACCGAGTTCATCGAGACCGACGTCGAGGAAGCACGCAAGTGCGCCAGCCGACCGCTCGACGTGATCGAAGGCCCGCTGATGGACGGCATGAACGTGGTCGGCGACCTGTTCGGCTCCGGCAAGATGTTCCTGCCGCAAGTGGTGAAGTCGGCGCGCGTGATGAAGCAGGCGGTCGCCTATCTCATGCCCTACATGGAGCAGGAAAAGGACGGCCGCGCGCACAACTCATCGAACGGTAAGATCGTGATGGCGACCGTGAAGGGCGACGTGCATGACATCGGCAAGAACATCGTCGGCGTCGTGCTCCAGTGCAACAATTACGAGGTCGTCGACCTCGGCGTCATGGTGCCGGCGGCCAAGATCCTGGAAACCGCCAAAGCCGAAAAGGCCGACATCATCGGCCTCAGCGGCCTGATCACGCCCTCGCTCGACGAGATGTGCCATGTGGCGGCGGAGATGGAGCGTCAGGGCCTCGATCTGCCGCTCCTGATTGGAGGCGCTACCACCAGCCGCGTGCACACCGCGGTGAAGATCCATCCGAACTACCGGCGTGGCCAGACGGTCTACGTCACCGATGCCAGCCGCGCGGTGGGCGTGGCGCAGGCGCTCATGTCCTCCTCGCAGGGCCGGCAAGGCTATGTCGCCGAGTTGCGCGGCGAATACGCCAAGATCGCCGCCGCGCATGCGCGCGCGCAGGAGGAAAAGACCCGGCTCACGCTAGCCGCCGCGCGTGCCAATGCCACCAAGCTCGACTGGTCGGGTGGCTATCAGCCGCCGAAGCCGAACTTCATCGGAACGAAGGTGCTCGATGATTATCCGATCGCGGAATTGATCGATTTCATCGACTGGACGCCGTTCTTCCAGACCTGGGAACTGGCCGGCAAATTCCCCGCCATTCTCGACGACGCCAAGGTCGGGGAGGCCGCGCGCGCACTTTACGACGACGCGCGCAAGATGTTGGAGCGGATAGTCGCCGAGCATTGGTTCAAGGCGAGTGGGGTCATCGGTTTCTGGCCGGCTGCCGCACAGGGCGACGATATCCTGGTCTATGGCGACGAGACGCGCGCCAAGCCGATCGCCACACTGCACACCCTGCGCCAGCAATTGACGAAGCGCGAGGGCCGCGCCAATGCCGCGCTTTCGGATTTCATCGCGCCGCGCGACAGCGGGCTCGCCGATTATGTCGGCGCCTTCGCGGTCACCGCCGGTCTCGGCGAGGACGAGGCGGCCGATCGCTTCAAGAAGGCCAACGACGATTACTCCGCCATCATGGTGAAGGCGCTGGCCGACCGGCTGGCGGAAGCCTTTGCTGAGCGGCTGCACCAGCGCGTGCGCAAGGAGCTCTGGGGCTACGTCGTTGACGAGACGCTGAGCAACGAGGCGCTCATCCGCGAGGAGTATCGCGGCATCCGGCCGGCGCCCGGCTATCCCGCGCAGCCCGACCACACCGAGAAGGGCACGCTGTTTAAGCTGCTCGAGGCCGAGCGCGCCGGCGTCAAGCTGACCGAGAGCTTCGCCATGACGCCGGGGGCGGCGGTATGTGGGCTCTATTTCAGCCATCCGCAGAGCGGCTATTTCGGTGTCGGCAAGATCGAGCGCGACCAAGTCGAGGACTACGCCAAGCGCAAGGGCTGGAGCGTGGAGGAGGCCGAGCGCTGGCTGGCGTCGATCCTCAATTACGATCCGCATCAGACGCCGCGCACCGCGGCGGCGTGATGTCCGCGCGCCGCTTGCCCGGCGCGCCGTATCAATGACCCATGTCGAGCGTTTCGCCGCGCAGCTCGGCCGGCGTCATCAGCACCTTCATGTTCTCCGTCACCAGGGCGACATCGATCCGGATGCCGGCTTCCAGCGCGCGCACCAGATCGGTGCCCTCGACGAACTCGCGCTCCGTGGGCGGCGTCCGCACGACACGGTCGAGCGCGGCGCGCCGCCAAGCGTGGATCGGCACCAGCTTGTAGCAGTCCTTATTGCGCAGCAGCTTCGCATCGCGTCTGATGTCGAGCAGGGTGCCTACCCGGCTACCTTCCAACGGATAGACGATGCGATCTGGATTCCAGGTCACCGCGGCCTTGGCCGTGTCCTTGTTCTCCACCTCGCCGTTTTCGAGCGGTGATACCAGCGTGGCGATGCCGACTTCGGTGGTCGCCAGCGCATACATCAAAGCCTGTAGATAAAACGGCTTCAGTTCCGGCATGTCGTCGGGCACCGCAATCACGACATCGTGCGAGTAAAAGCGGTCGAAGCGGTTGACCGTTGCGGCGATGCGTTCGGCGCCGGAGTCCGAACGATAATTGTGCCTTCGGTCGATCTCGCCGAGATCGGTGCGGACCGTGTAGGCGCCTTCGGCCGCCGCCATCTCGGCGTCCGCGTCGGCCACGCTGTCGACGATGACGCTCCCGAGTTCGGAGCTGCGCACGTGTCGATAGGCGCTGACCAGCGCGGATTGGCGTTCGGCACCGGATCGGGGTTTGTCCGTCGGCCTGCCGATGCCGAGCTCCGAAGCGACCACAATCAGCGGATTGAAGATCATGGAACGGTTTTTATCGAATCCTGGAAGCATGAACAGAGCATCCGCAATCGGCGTGTTCGGTCCGCGAAAGGGGCGGCGGCGCGCGCCGCCCCCTGTTGGCGCCGCATCAGGTCACTTCTGCGGGTAGCCGAAGATCTCGGCGTGGTGGAATTGACCGGGCCGGTAACCGGCGACGGCTTCCTCCATGTGCTCCATCTTGGTGAAGACCGAGGGGCCGTCCTTGGTCACCAGCACGTTCTCCTCGAGCCGGCAGGTCTGCCTGAGGCCGGGGTGGCCGGCGAAGGTCTCGATCGCGAAGTACATGTTCTCCTTGATCTCGGCCGGATACTTCATCGAATAGGCACGGCTCATCCACATGCCCTCATAAAGGGTCATGCCGATCGAGTGGGCGAACTGCTGCAGCGTCACCGTGCCGTATTTGTCGTCGTCATAGACCGGGAATTTAGCGACCACGTCGGCCGAGGTCTTGCCGGGTCGCAGGTTCTCCAGGCCCGCATACATCGAATCGTAGGTCTCGCGGTAGAGATCAATCTCCTGCCGGTTCATCTTGGCGCCGCACTTGAAGGTACGGACGAAATCGATGAAGTAGCCGCCGGGGCCGACCGCGTTGATGTCGACGATCATCAGATCGCCCTGCTGCACCAGTTTGTCGGTGGCCCAACGGCGGTAGGGGCTGGTGTTGCCGCCCGAGGCGACGATGATGTCGTAGATGATCTCGCAGCCGCGCGAGAGCATGAATTCGTGCACCTTGGCTTCGATCTGCCGCTCGGTGATGCCGGGCTTCAGCCAATCGTATTTGATGTGCCACATGGCGGCGTCGCCGATCGAGGACGCCATTTTGAGCTGCTCGATCTCGTCGATGGTTTTCACCACGCGCGCGCGTGACATGGCCGGCCAGCCGCTGACGATCTTGAGCCCGGCCTTCTCCATGGCATGCAGCGACGGGATGTCGAGCGTGTCGACGCCGACCTTTTCCTTTTGCAGGCCGTGTTCCTTGAGCACATCGACCACGGAGGCGACCATCTTATCGGACATTTCGCCGATCGCACCTTCCGACCATTGCCAGGTCATGGCCGGCCGGACGCGGTCCTTCATCCAGGGCAGGTCGAGCTTGGCGTTGACCATGTCGGAGCCGGCCGTTTCGAACAGCACGGGCTCGCCGCCGCGCGGCAGCACGGCGTAGCGGATATTGATGTTGTATTTCCAGTTACCCTGATACGAGCCGGTGATGTAGCGGATATTGGCGCCGGCAAAGAGCAGAAGTGCGCCGAGATCGTCGGCTTCCATTTCGGCACGGGCGCGCGCCAATCGTTGATTTCTCAGCCGCTCGTGATCGACGCGATATTGCCAGTCGGTGGCATTGACGCTGAACAGGCGGCGGGGATTGGTCTTGTGCTGCTCCTGGATGAAACTTTCGTCCAGTGGGTAGCCTTGCCACGGATCGGCCGGACTCATAGCGAGCTCCTTTTCGTTGAACCGGGGAAAGCAGTCCTGGGCCATGAACCGTGCTTTGGCGCGCTTGTCATTGATCGCCATCAACTTTCTTGAGGTTTGATGGGCGTCAATTGAATCGGTTAGCGCGTTCTCGCGTAAGCGGAAAAATTAACGCATGTCGTCCGGCGCGCTGCTCGAGCGAGCGGGCAAGCGGACGATAGTACTGTTCGATCTTGCGGAATCCGGCGCGCAGGTTAGGCGCAATAAATTTGGTGTTACCGCTAGTCGAGGATCGCGCCGGTATTTGGCACAATGGTGGCGAAGCGGTCGGCGAGCGCGGCGAGCGCGTTGCGCTGCACTTCAGCTGCCGGTACCGTCTCTTGTGTCAACGGATCGGGCAGATCGCGTGTCGCCGTCGCGGCGGCGACGATGGTGGTTCTGAATCCATGGTCGATCGCTGCGCGTGCCGTCGCTTCGACGCACATATGTGTCATAAAGCCGGTGAGGATAAGCTGCTTGCGGCCAGTGTTGGCGAGCGCCGCGGCTAGCGTGGTGCCGGCGAATGAATTGGGCAGGCCCTTTTCAATGACGGCTTCCGTGCCGGCCGGCGTCGCGGCGTCCGCAATGGCGAACCCCGCCGTGTCGGGTCCGAACGCACCGCCGGGACGGCCGCGATGTTGGATGTGAATGATCGGCGCGCCGGCCTTGCGCGCGCGTGCCAGCAGGCGGCCGATCTCATCCAGCGCCGGTGTCACGCCGACCAGCGGCAGTTTGCCGTCGACATATTCGCGTTGCGCGTCGATGACGATCACGACGGTATCGCTGAGATGCGTGGGGCTGGCGGGCGCGCCGGCGAGTTCGAGCAAGGTCTTGGGCCGCATGGGTGACTCTCGTGATGCGCTTGCAGGTTCTTATCAATCGAAACACCGGAGAGCATCGCTCTCCGGTGTCTGTATCTCACGGCCAGTTTGGCAACCGGCGTTTTTATATTGGTTGGCTTGGTCGTCGGACTGCTGAACTCAGAATGCCCCCAGCAAAACTGCGCCAACGAAAACGAACACGGCGCACACTGCCAGCACTTCGAGCCTCAAGGTCAGGTCCACGGCATGTGCCTCCCTTGTTGACATGGGTCATTGCTAGCACAGAACGCCGCACGCCCGAAACGCGTTGCACGATGCAGCGTGGAAAATCGTTCGTTCCGTCATGCAGAAGCGGAATGGCAAATGGCAATGGCTTGATCGCGCGTGCAAAAAAAATGTTCTGCAAATAAAAGCGGCAGTGAATTGCCGCCGACGCGCACGTAATTCATCGTTGATTTGATGGAAATCGAACCCAAACGGGCTTCCTTGCCGCTCTGCACAATGACCAGCGACGGCAATTTTGCATGTGTTCGATTTCGGAATTGGTGGCGGTTCCCTGCGCGCGCCGGTTCCGATCGGCAGGGTGATGATCGGCCAGGGGAGACCGGCGGCGTAAACGTTTCCTTATCCTTAACGAAGTTCCCCGCAGCATCATTGAAGCATCGTTAAAGAAACTGCTCGCATTTTCGCGGGCATGAATGGTGGCCTGCGTTTTTCCCTGGTCGGCGCGCTCGTGCTGGTGACCTTGTCGGGCTGCGGGCGCGGGTTCTTTCAGGCCCAGCGCGCGCCCTGGCGGCACGATGCCGAGGTGGCCTGTCTGAAGTCGGGTGCGGTCAGGATCGGCACCGAGGCGGTGCGGATGGAACCGATCGAAGGTCCCGGCGCTTGCGGCATCGATTTCCCGCTTCGGGTGGCGGCACTGGGCGGCAGCTCGGCGCTCGGCTTTGCCGATGATCTGCAGCCACCGGCCGCGGTTCCGGCCCCCGGTAGTGCCGCGATGCCGCGCTGGCCGGTGCGCACGCCCGAGTACCCGCCGCCACGTGAGCAACTGCGCTGGGTGGTGGGGCCGCCGCCGGCAGTCAATACCCCCGAAGACACCGGGCCGGTCGGCGCGCCGATGTCGCTCACCGCTCCCAATGCAACGGCAAGCGCACCTTCTTATGAGCCGCCGCGCCCAGCCGCCCGCCCATCGTCTTATTCGCCACCTTATGCGCCGCCGCGCATGGTCGAGCGCCCGCCGATGCCGGCACCGCCGGCGCGGTCCATACCGGACGATATCCCGTCCGATGCCATTATTCCGCGGGGCGGCAGCGCCGCGGTGCCGGAGCGGTCAGTGCCGCCGACGTATCAAGCGGTTCCGCAGCGTCATGCCTATAACGCCCCGGTCTACGAGCCGCAGCCACGCGCGACGCCGCGGCTTGGCCCGGCGCGCGGTTACACGCCGATCGCCATGCCCGCGGCCCAACTGACACCGCCAGCGACTTTGTCCTGTCCTATCGTCTCGGCGCTTGATCGCTGGGTGAGCGAAGGCGTGCAGCCGGCGGCGCTGCATTGGTTCGGTACGCCGGTGGTCGCCATCAAGCAGATCGGCGCGTATTCATGTCGCCGCATGATCGGCGCCAGCAGCTACCATATTTCAGAGCATGCCTTCGGCGACGCGCTCGACATCGCCGGCTTCACCTTTGCCGACGGACGCACCATCACGGTGAAGAACGGCTGGCACGGCTCGCCGGAAGAACAGGGCTTCCTGCACGACGTGCAGCTCTATGCCTGCGAGACCTTCAACACGGTGTTGGCGCCCGGCTACAATCCCGAACATTACAACCACATCCATGTCGATCTGATGCGGCGTGCCAGTGGCCGGCGCCCGTGCCGGCCGACCGCGATCAAGGGTGACGTAGTGGCGGCGCGTCTGCGTGCGCATTACGCCAGCAGGCAGCACGGGCCGCTCTTTACCGGCTCGATCAGCGCGCAGACCGACAAGGCGAGCAAGGCGGAGACCGCCGTAGCAGGCGCCGATGGTTATGTCGCGGATGCCGACGACGATGCTACGGATGTGTCGGGATCTGTTTCCAAGTCGGGGGTGTCGGTGTCGCCAATCGTGCCAGCCGCGCCGAAGACCGTTCCCACCTTAGACCGAATGACCGGGATATATTAGCGCGGCAGCGGAGAAGTCGACCCATATCTGAGCCAAACGTCCGGTACCTGACTGTGAGTTCAACCGGTTAGTGCAACACCCGTGGCCATCTGTCGGCGGGGTTTCGAAGCCCAAGTCCTTTCGCGGGCGTTGATTGGGCCGCGGGGCGCTCGTTGTCGCGTTGGCTTTTCATCTCGCCTAGCACGAAATATCAGGGAGACCAACGCCGCCGCACATCTTCTCGTTGCTCTTGGGAAGAGGGGTTTGTGCGCCTGATGTGAGCCTAGATTGACCTTCGTTCCTCTACTGAATAGCAGCTGCGCCCAATGTAAAGTCCGTCGTAATGCTGCCAAGAGACTCGATGATCAAGCGCCATGATTCCCGCGAGCGTGACGGCGAACACGGCGCATTGCATATCGCGGTCATCCGGCGCGAGGTTCTTCGGGCGATCCATGCTGGCATAACCGACATGGCGAAACCAGCGCGCCGGAATATCGTTCGCCGCATCGAGAATGGCATCCGCCGTCGCCAGATGGTCGGCATGATCGTTGATATTGATGGCGCGGTCGGGTTCCGGAACGTGAAGATTGACGGACAGGTCGGGCGCGCACTCGAAATCGATGATGGCGCGCAGGGTCGCCACGAGCTCGCGCCAGCCGCGATAGACGGCGCTCCCGTCGATGGCCGTTAGCGTTTCAATCTCGCCCTTCGCCAAGCGTTTCAGCGATTGATAACCGGTCTCGGCATAGCCGCCGCCTTCCGGATTGCCGTCCGGCAAATGCAGAAAATAGGCGGTCGTATTGCGATAGGCGACCCGCCGGATCGCGTGTCCGGCAAATCGCAGGGCCGCGACCGCCGGTTCGATCGGCGAGCGGTCATTGGCGTCGGCCATGAAGCGGATCGCTGTTTGCGAGCCGTTGTCGCGCGCCAGATAGAACGGGTGTTTGCGGCCGTCGGTCCCGACGCCGAGGCCGGCATCGCCCGCCGTCATGTGGACGAAAATGCAGCGCGTCGCGTCGTCGAGCACATCGAGGAAGGCCGGCGGGTTCATGAACAATTGCCAGTCGTCCTGATGGGCGGAGAAATAGAACGCCGCACGCCGCGGTGCGGGCGGTTGTTCGGGAGGATCGACTGTCATTATGGTCACTCCGCAATCAGACACACGGGCGGATGTAGGGGCGATTCACTTCCCACAGTTCGTCGAGCAGTTTGACGGCGGCGTCGGCGGAATTCACCACCGGATCGATCAGCAGCGCCTGCAAGGCGATTTCCTTCGACGCATGCACGGCGGCTTCCACCGCGAGCTCCTGCACGCCCACTTGCGTGCCGAGCAGCTTGGCGATCGGATCGGGCAACGGCCCGAGCGAGATCGGGTGGATGCCGACGGCATCCGCCATGATCGGCACTTCGACCGCCGCGTCATAGGGCAAGTTGGGGATGACGCCGCGATTAGGCACGATACCCGACTCGATCACCCGTTTCTGATTGTGCAGGATGCCGGCAATGGCCGCGACGCCACGTTCGCCCGATGGCGTCAGCCATTCCTCGGGAAACGGCGCGCCGGCCACCACCCGCTCCACGACGCCGCCGAGATCGACCCGCCCGCGCTCGTCGCCTTCGAAATCATAGCCCTGTTCGCCGGCTTCCCAGCCATAGGCGAGATATTCGCCGAGGTGATGGTCGCTGCAGGTCATCCAATAGTCGAAGGCGTGGAGCAGACGGCGTGTGAGCGGCTCAAAGGAGGGATCGTAGCGCTTCTCCTTTTCGCGCAGCAGCGGGTAGAGATCCTTGCCGCTGTCGCGGTCGCGGATCTGCAGCAGGCATTGGAAATGATTGATGCCGGCGCCCCAGAGGTCGATCTGTTCGGTCGGCATGTCGAGAATGCGGGAAAGGTCGTCCCGGCTCATGAAGATGCCGTGGCACAGGCCGAGCGCGGCAATCGAGCTGTATTTGCCGAGCGCGAGCGTAATGCGGCTTTCGGGATTCGAGAAATTGATGAACAGCGCCTGCGGGCATAGCTCCTGCATGTCGCGCGTGATATCGAAGACTAGCGGCAAGGTGCGCAGCGTGAAGAACAGCCCGCCGGGTCCGCCGTTCTCGCCGAGCGTGTGACGAATCCCGTATTTGCGCGGCACTTCGAAGTCGAGCTTCCAGAGCCGGTTGCGCTCGATGGCGACCGCACTGACGACGAACCCTGCCCCATCGAGCGCGGCGCGGCGGTCGGTGGTCTGCTCGATCACGAGCCCGGCGCCCGTCAAGGTGTTCATCAGGCGGGCAAGGCCGGCCGCTTGCGCAAGGGCGTGCGGGTTGTGGTCGACGAGCGTCAACGTGCAGCCGCGCAATTCCTTGCTGCTGAAGACATCGCGCAGCATGTTGATCCCGAACGACATGCTGCCTGCGCCGATGAACACGATCTTGGTGGTGTTGGGCATCGCCGTCTCCTGCTGCTCACGCCACCGCGATTGTCGCGGCATGAATGTCTTCGGCGGCCGCATTCAGCGCGGTCATGGCGCCGGTGAGGTCGTCATACGCGCGGTCTTCGATCGTGACCGTGCCGTAATTGGAGTTTTCGCCGTCGAAGCGGCCTTCGGCCGGCTGATCGGCATGCTCGAACCAGTGGTAGCCGACGATGAAGGGGCGGCGCAGCGCGGCGTTCACGTAGCTGCCGAAGCTCGCCGCGCGTTGCGCCTGGTCGGCCACCACCGGTCCGGCGCCGCGTGTATTGGGCAATCCGGAATCGGCCGCGCGGAAAGAGAACTCGCCGATCAGGCAGGGTTTGTTGACCGCGGCATAGGCATCGAGCGCGCTGTCTGGCATTGGATCGTAGCAATTGAACGAGATGACATCGGCGTGCCGCGCGGCCGCCGCGATCACCGCCGGGGCCGGCGGATAGGCAAAGCGGCAGCCAAGGATGAGATGATTGGCATCCGCCACTCTGACGGCGGCCGCCGTCAAGGCCATGTAGCGCTCGGCCAGCAATGCAGCGAACTCATCGCAATCGACCGCGAAGGCGGCACGGCCGGGCATCGCGCGATTGGCAGTGGCTTCGCTGTCGGTGTCGCGCTGATAGGGAGGTTTGCGCTCATGCGGCGGCGTGATGATCGCCGTGCCAGCGAATTCTTGCCAAGAGTTCGCGGCGCTGCGCCAGATCGCGTTGAACGCCACGAAGCTTTGGTAACGCTGTTGCAGCCAGGTCAGGGCGGTGGCACGGCCGGGGCTCGCCGGCGGAAGGTTGAGGAATAGCGTGAGCAGTTCGTCGGGACCGCGCCAGTCCGGCGCCCAGCGCAACTCGTTGTCGATAAACCATCCCAGGATGCTCGGATCACCACTGTGCGGCCCGCACAGGGCGCGTGCTCGCTGTGTGATGTGACGTTCGAATTCGGGATCAAAGACGTCGGGGAAATGCTGCCGGCGTCCTTTCGGTGGCGGCTCGCTTTCCTGCCAGGCGAAGGTGGTGC
>JAKAMD010000016.1 GCA_021823875.1 Pseudomonadota bacterium
CTGGGTGGAACGGCCCCCGAGACTGCGAGAGTCGTGCTGCGCCGCGGCGCTTCAGCACCCTTATAGGTAAGTCCGTAAAGCGTGCCGATGACGACGACAATCGCGACGATGCCGCCAAATAATTTCTGTCCGAAAGTCGCGCGCGTATCGTCGCTCAAGCACAGCACGGGATCGGCCTGCAGATGAGGGTCCTCCCGGTTTGTCAAATCCGGCTCGGTCATGGCCACCTCCATTCGATGGTGACGGACCAGCGGAGAACAATTTGAAAAACACGCAATGATTCAGATCAATCGCGGCCTGGAATTGAACAGAGCCCAATGCCGGAAGGAGTTCGCGCGGCCAGCTGAGGGTAATCGACACCTTAGTCGATGTCGCAGGCTCGCGCAGTCTCAGCCGAACCGTCCCCGGTCATGCGGCGCGGAGAAGTCGAGCTGCGGGCCGACCGGCACGATGCCAGTCGGGTTCACTTGGCGCTGGCTGTGATAATAATGCCGTTTGATCTGCGCGAGGCTGACGGTCTCCGCCACGCCCGGCTGCTGATAGAGATCGCGCACGTAATTCGACAGGTTGGGATATTCGTAGATGTGCCGCCAGTTGCACTTGAAATGCGAATAATAGACCGCGTCGAAGCGGATCAGCGTGCAGAACAAACGCCAATCGGCCTCGGTGATGGCGTTGCCGGCCAGATAGCGCTGCTGCGCCAAACGCTGCTCGATCTCATCGAGCGTATCGAACAGGTTGCGAAAGGCGAGCTCGTATGCCTCCTGCGAAGTGGCGAAGCCGGCACGATAGACGCCGTTGTTGATGTTGGGATAGACGAGATCGTTGATGCGGTCGATCTCGGCGCGCAGGGCTTCCGGATAGTAGTCGGTGCGCACATTGGAGAAGGCGTCGAACGCCGAATTGAGCATGCGGATGATTTCCGACGACTCGTTGTTGACGATCGTCTTGCGCTCTTTGTCCCACAGCACCGGCACGCTGACGCGGCCGGAATAGTGCGGATTGGCGATGAGGTAGATCTCCGACAGCTTGCTCTTGCCGTTGACGGCGTCGCCGGTCGAGCCCTCGTCGGTATTGAAGGTCCAGCCGTCCTCAAGCATGTCGGGCGAGACCACCGACAGCGAGATGACGTTCTCCAGGCCCTTCAGCTTGCGGAAGATAACGGTGCGGTGCGCCCAGGGGCAGGCGAGCGAGACATAGAGGTGATAGCGGCCGGCCTCGGCCTTGAAGCCGTCGCTGCCGGAGGGGCCGGCGCTGCCGTCGGGCGTGATCCAGTTGCGGAACTGGGTGGTCGGGCGGATGAAATGCCCGTCCTTGGTGCGCTGCCCTCCCTGCTGCCAGACGCCGTCGACCAGAAGTCCCATCCCTAAGTCCTCCCTGTTCCCGCTCCATCTAAGCGGTTGGGGCGGCAAATACCACCGGCGATGGACCGGAACCGGACGAGGTGCTAAGCGGGCTCGCCCGAACGCGTCGCCGCCCGGCGGCGCATCGATCGAACGGTCATGAGCGAACTGTCTGTCACCATCCTGCCGGAGACATCCGGCGACGCCGAGGCCATCGAGCGCCTGCTCGAACGTACCTTCGGCCCCGGCCGCTACGCGCGCACCGCCTACCGCCTGCGCGAGGGCCGCGACCATGTGCTCGACCTGTCCTATACGGCGCGCATCGGCACCCTGCTGGTCGGCTCGCTGCGCATGACCCCGATCTGCATCGGGGAGACGCCGGCCCTGCTGTTGGGGCCGCTGACGGTCGAGCCGCCCTTCCGGGCCCACGGCATCGGCTCTGCCATGATCGCCCGCGCCTTGGCGGACGCGAAGGCGGCCGGCCATAGGCTGGTGGTGCTGGTGGGCGACGAACCGTTCTACGGCAAGTCGGGGTTCAAGCGCGTTCCGAAAGGGCAGGTGAAAATGCCGGGCCCGGTCAATCCGGCGCGGCTGCTGGTGGCGGAATTGGTGCCCGGCGCCTTCGACGGTGTCACCGGCACGGTGCGGCCGGATTGGGAGTAGCCGCTCGTTATTCTGGGACGCTCCCGAAGCGAGCGGACCCGGAATCCGAATGCGAATTCGGCGCCTGATTCTGGATTGCGGGTTAGTGCCTTCGGCGCGCCCCGGAATGACTGAATAGATTTAACGGCCTTCCCTTGCCCACGTGCCGGCGAGCGAGCCGAGCAGCAGCAAGAGGCCGATCAGCCCCGAAAAGATCGGCAGCACGCCGATGCCGCGCACTACGCTGACGTCGCGCATCTTCAGGCCGATCCAGTCTTCGCCCTTGAAGGTCGTGCCGCCGCGCACCGGAATGACGCGCGGCACGCTGATGCTGTTGCCGGACGCGAGGCGCCGCGCCGAACCGCCACTGGCATCGGCGATGGCGCGCAGCACGTCGGTGGTCGAGGTGACCTCCTGGAATTCGCGCGGATTGGCCGGACCGACATTGGTGAGCGCGGTGAGCTTGCCGTCGGTGGCGCGCCAGAGCCCGAGCTCCTTGACCGAAAGCGTCGAACGCCACACGCCCGGCTCGGCTGCTTGCAGCTTCAAGACTTGCGTCTTGCCGGTCGGCGAGGTGAGCGTCACTGGGCTCACGCTGTCGGCCATGGTCTGGCGCTGCACGGTGAGATCGTGGCCGCGCACGAACAGGCGCAGCGCCTCTTCCTCGAGGTCGGGCTGTTTCATCAGCCAGTGCGACAACCGCCGCAGCAGGTCGAGATGCGGGCCGCCGCCTTCGAAGCCGCGCGCCCACAGCCAGATGTGATCGGAGAGCAGGAGTCCGACGCGGCCTTCGCCCGCGCGCGCCAGCACCAGGAGCGGCTTGCCGTCGGGGCCGTCCATCACCGTGGTGCCGGTGACGCGGCGGGTGTCGACGATGCGGAACCACGGGCTCCAATGCGGCGGATTGAACTGCGAGCCCTGCAACCCGCGCGTCACCGGATGGCGCCGTCCGAGCGCGGTCAGTTCGGGGATGAACGGTTTTTCGGTGGTCTCGCCGCTCGGCTCCGCAGGAAGGATGACGTCGAGCGGCGTGCGCCAGATGCTGGTGGGGCCCGCGTATTCGGGGCCGGCGGCGGCCAGGAACGCGCCGCCGTTGCGTACATATTGCGCGATATTGTCGAAATAGGCCGTCGGCAGTACGCCCTGACGGGCGTAGCGGTCGAAGATGATGAGCTGGAACTGCTTGATCTTCTGCTGGAACAGTTCGCGCGTCGGGAAGGCGATCAGCGACAGTTCATTGATCGGCGTGCCGTCCTGCTTCTCGGGCGGCCGCAGAATGGTGAAATGCACCAGATCGACCGAGGCGTCGGACTTCAAGAGATTGCGCCAGGTGCGTTCGCCGGCATGCGGCTCGCCGGACACCAGCAGCACGCGCAGCTTGTCGCGCACGCCGTCGATCGAAACCACCGCGCGATTGTTGACCGGGGTCAGCTCGCCTTCGAGCGGCGAGGCCTCGACCTCTACGATATTGGGGCCGGCATGCGGGATCGGCACTTTGACCTTGATGTCGGTGTGCACGGTGACCACGCGTTTTTCCAGCACCTCGCCGTCGCGCCGCACGGTCACCTCGGCCGCGCCGATCTTCGCGCCCTGGTCCTCGATGCGGAAGCCGATGGTCTGCGACTGGCCGACGATGCCGAAGCGCGGCGTCTCGGTGAGCACGATGCGGCGGTCGATCTCGTTGGCATGGCCGGTGATCAAGGCGTGTAGCGGGGCGGCGAAGCCGAGCGCGGCGACATTGGCCGGCACGTCGTGCACGCGGCCGTCGGTGATCAGGATGGCGCCGGCGATGCGGTCGGGCGGCACGTCGGAAAGCGTCGAGGTGAGCGCCGAGAACAGCTTGGTGCCGTCATTGTCGCCGTCGGCTTCGCCGGCATCGGCTACGCGCACTTCCAGGCCGGGGATGCGCTTGAGCCGTTCGGTCAGGGTGGCGAGCGCCTCTTTGGTCTGCGCGTTGCGGTCGCCGAAATCCTGGCTCGGACTCTTGTCGACGATGACGGCGGCAACCGAGGGAATCGGGTCGCGGTCCTCGCGGGTGAAGGACGGGTTGGCGAGCGCCAGCACCATCAGCGTCATGGCGATCGCGCGCATCAGCACGCCGCGCCCGCGCGCGAGCAGCAGCAGGATCGAGATCAGCACCGCCGCGGCAAAGCCCGCCCACACCACATAGGCGGGCACCAAAGGCGTGAAAGCGATGCCGAGGTTGAACATGATCTGCTACTGCCCCAGCCGTTCCAGCAGCGCGGGGATGTGCACCTGGTCGGCCTTGTAGTTGCCGGTCATGGCGTACATCACGATGTTGACGCCGGCGCGGAAGGCGAATTCGCGCTGGCGCGGCTCGCCCGGCACCAGCGGCAGCATCGGCTGGCCGTCCGGACGCATGGCCCAGGCACCGGCGAGATCGTTGGAGGTGATCAGGATTGAGGATACGCCGTCGCCGGCGCGCGCCGGCCGGTTCGCCTGCTCGGCATTCTCGTCCGGTAGTGCCTCGACCCAGAGCTGACCGTTCTCGAAGCGGCCGGGGAAGTTGCGCAGCAGATAGAATGTCTTGGTCAGCACATGGTCGCGCGGCACCGGCTCGAGTTCGGGGATGTCGAGCGAGGATAGGATCGAGCGTAGCACCAGCATGCCGGGCGAATTGTTTTCGCCGTTGGGACCGGGCGGCGCCTCCAGCGCGTCGCGGGTGTCGAACAGCACGGTGCCGCCGCGCTTCATGTAGGTGTCGATGCGCTCAAGCGCGGCCTGCGATGGCTTCGGCGCCTTCAGCGATATCGGCCAGTAGATCAGCGGGAAGAAGGTGAGATCGTCGCGCGCCGGGTCGAGACCCATCGGTTCGCCGGCTTCGAGCGCCGTGCGTTGCGCCAGGAACTGCGTGAGGCCCTGCAGGCCGGCCTTGCTCACCTCGTCGACCTCCGGATCGCCAGTGATGATGTAGGCGAGGTGGGTGTGGCGCGTCGCCTTCAAGGCGAAGGCTTCCTGCTGCGCGGTCAGCTTGGGCGGCGCCGGTGGCTGCTGGGCGCGCGCGGGATGCGGCGCGGCCAGCGCGCCGACCAGGCCGATGGCGGCCACCATGGCGGCGATGCGGCGGCGCGGGCGCAACGCGCTCAAGCCGCCGGACAGCCAGAACACCACCATCGCGTCCAGCATCAGCAGCGCCAAAGCGGCGACGAACACCGGGCCGCGCAGGTCGAGCGGCTCGCCATGGCGGTAGATGTCGAAACTGGCGTTCAGTCCGGCGAAATCAAGCGGCGCCGGCCGGTCGGCGGGCGCCAGCGTATTGACCGCGACCAATCCTTCGGGCGGGCCGTAGAAGCCGGGCGGATGATCGGCGCTGGCGCGCGCGGTGTAATTGCTCGGCACCGGCCGCGCGGTCGGCGGTGGGCTGGTGAAGGCGCCGAAGCCGTCAAGCACGCGGCTCGCCGGCACCACCTGGGCTGGGTGGTTGGCAGCCTGCCCGGTACTGGCACTGGTTTCGCTCGCGGTCGAGCCTGACAGCGAAACGATGCGGCGGAGCATGTCGACGAAAGCGCCGGACAGCGGCAGGTCGGACCAGCGGGTGTCGGCGGTGACGTGGAACAGCACCAGCAGTCCCTTGCCGCGGCGTTGCGCGGTCACCAGCGGAGTGCCGTCGCCGAGCGTTGCCCAGGTGTGGTCGGTGAGCTGCGCGTCCGGCTCGGCCAGCACCTGCCGGGTGACGGTGACGTCGTCGGGCACCTTCATCCCGTTGAACGGGCTGTCATGTGAGAAGGCGGCGAGCTTCTGCGGCTGGTCCCAGCTCAGGCTGCCGCCGAGCGTGCGGTTGCCGCGGCGCAGCCGCACCGGCAGGATGCCATCGTCTTCGGCGCCGGCGAGATGCGGACCGGCGAAGCGCACCAGCACACCGCCGTCGTTGATCCATTTGACCAGCCGGTCGCGCGCGCCGGCGACATTGCCGACATCGGCCAGGATCAGCATCGGCAGATGCTGATCGAGGAAAGCCGTCACCGCTTTCTCCGGCGCCATCGGTTCAGCGACGCGCACATCGGCGAACGGATTGAGCGCACGCGTCAGATAATAGGACGGGCCGAGCAGCGGCTGCGCGCGATCGGCGTCGGAGCCGGAGATGATGCCGATGGTGCGCCGGCGCCAGCGCTTGTCGAGCAGTTGCACGGCGCCGGCCGAGCGCTCGCCGACGATCTCCATGCGCGCCACTTCGTTGCGGATCTCGACCGGCAGGGTGATCGAGGCCTCGGTTTCCTTGTCACCCGCCTTGAAGGCGAAGGGCGCTTCACCCAGCGCGAGACCCTTGAGGTCGATCGCCTTGACTATGCCGTTCGCGGATTTGCCGCTCTGCGTGCGCAGCACTTTCACGGTGAGCGCGCCGGCCGTATTGTCGGCGCCAGCCAGCGCCAGCGGCTCGGCAATGCCGCCATTGACGATCGTGAGCGGATGATCGCCGAGGGCCTTCTTGAGGCCGGCAATGAACTTGGAGCCATCGCCGAGTTCGACACCGTCGGACAGCCAGACGATTTCCGCCTGCGGGCTGCGCGCGAGGAAACGCTCCAGCAGCGGCAAGGCCTCGCTGCGATCGACGGTGTAGGGCTTAGGTCTCAGCTCCTTGGCCTGCACGCGGGCGGCACCGGCGACCTGCAGCGAAATATCGCGTGCGGTTTCCGACAGCGGCAGCAGCGCCACCGCGCGGTTGTCGGTATCGGCGCGCGCGATCAATTCGTCGGCCATGCGGAGCCGCTCGTTCCAGGCCGCAGCCGCTGCCCAGCCGTCGTCGATCATGATCAGCAGCGGCGCCGCGCGGTGGCCGGCGGCAAGCCGCGGCTGCCATTGCGGGCCGGCGGCGGCGATGATGACGAGCGCGGCCAGCGACAAGCGCAACAGTGTCAGCCACCACGGCGTGCGCGACGGCGTTTCCTCTTTGGGCGCGATCTCGAACAAGAGCCGCGTCGGCGGGAATTCGATGCGGCGCGGCCGCGGCGGCACCAGCCGCAACAGCCACCACAGCGCCGGCAGGCTGATCAGACCGAGCAGCACCAGCGGTTGGGCGAAGGCGAGCGGCAGCGAAGCGATCATGCGCCGCCCCCGCTGAGCATGGGCACATGGCGGGCTGAGATCGTCGGCGCATGCGCGCTGGCGCCCATGCGGGCGTGGATCGCAAACAGGAGTTCGGTCGGCCCGCGATCGGTGTGATGGACGGTGAAGCTCCAGCCGAACTGTTCGCATTCGGCGCGCAGCGCCGCGCGGTGATCGGCGACCAGCTTCTGGTAATCCTTGCGCCAAGCTTCGGCGCGGCCGGCGGTGACGCTGCCGAGGCCTTCGGATTCGATGAATTCAATGCGCCCCGCATAGGGGAAGCTTTCTTCCGCCGGGTCGACCACCTGCACCACATGGCCGCGCGCGCCGGACGCGGCCAATTGGCCGAGGATATGGCGGAACTCGCTGATCGGCGACCAGAAATCGGACAACAGCAGCACTTCCGAAAAGGCCGCCGGCGAGAAGTTCGGCGGCACGCTCGGACGGTTGCCTGCATCATGCACGATCGCCTGCGCCATCTTTTCGATGATGTTGCGATTGGCGGTCGGCCGCAGAATTTCAGGAATGCCGACGCGCTCGCCGCCCTGCACCAGCACCTCGGCCAGCGCGAAGGAAACGACCAAGGCGCGGTCGAGCTTGCTCCATTCGGTCAGATGGGAGTTGAAATCCATCGAAGGTGAGCGGTCGGCCCAGAGCCAGATGGTATGCGAGGCTTCCCACTCGCGTTCGCGCACATAGAGATGATCGTCGCGCGCCGAGCGGCGCCAATCGACGTTCTGTGCCGGTTCGCCAGAAGTGAAGCGGCGGTATTGCCAGAAATTCTCGCCCGGACCGGCGCGACGGCGGCCGTGCAGTCCGTGGATCAAGGTCGAGGCGACACGGCGGGCTTCCAGGATCAAGCGCGGCACGCGCGCCGCCAGCTTGCGGCTGATGCCAACGGCCGCTTGAACCGCCTCGGTCTCGCTGCGAGTAAGCTCGGCCATTAGCCTATGCGTGCTTTCAACCGCTTGATCACATTGGGAACGCTCTCGCCTTCGGCGCGGGCGGCGAAGGTGAGCGCCATGCGATGCTTGAGCACCGGCTCGGCGAGCTCGATCACGTCGTCGATCGAGGGCGCGAAACGGCCGTCAAGCAGCGCGCGGGCGCGCACCGCCAGCATCAAGGCCTGGCTCGCGCGCGGGCCCGGGCCCCAGGCGATCAATTTGGCCATGTCGCCGGCTTCCGGTCCCGGACGCGCCGAGCGCACCAGTTGCAGGATCGCGTCCACCACCGATTCACCGACCGGCAGCCGGCGCACCAGGCGCTGCGCCGAGAGCAGGTCCTCGGAGGTCATCGCTGTCTTGGCGTGCGTCTCTTCGGCGCCGGTGGTGTTGAACAGGATTTTCCGCTCGGCCTCGAGGTTCGGGTAATCGACGTCGACCTCCATCAGGAAGCGGTCGAGCTGCGCTTCCGGCAGCGGATAGGTGCCTTCCTGTTCGAGCGGGTTCTGCGTCGCCAGCACATGGAACGGCTTGGGCAGATCGTGGCGGGCGCCGGCGACCGTCACATGTTGCTCCTGCATCGCCTGCAGCAGCGCGGATTGCGTGCGCGGGGAGGCGCGGTTGATCTCGTCGGCCATCAGCAACTGAGTGAAAACCGGACCAGGAATGAAGCGGAAGCTGCGCTTGCCGCCCTGGCCTTCTTCCAGCACCTCGCTGCCCAGAATGTCGGAGGGCATCAGGTCGGGCGTGAACTGGATGCGGCGGGCGTCCATCCCGAGCACGGTGCCCATGGTGTCGACCAGCTTGGTCTTGGCGAGGCCGGGCACGCCCACCAGCAGCGCATGGCCGCCGGAGAGCACAGTGATCAGCGCGCGCTCGACCACCACGTCCTGGCCGAAAATCACCTCGCCGATCGCCGCCTTGGCGGCGCGCACATTGGCGGCCGTCGATTCCGCCGCGCGCACGATCATGTCTTCCAGCTTTTCCAGACTTTCACCGCTTGCCGACGCCATTTTTCATATCCTTTGTGGCGCGGGCCGCCCCCGCGCAGTTCCGATGCCCCGCCATCGGGCGAGGCGCTCGCTTTTTGGTCATGCAACAAGCACACCAAGAAACTAAACGTGTCGGGCCCGCACTTCCTGCCGCTTGCCGGGGCGTTGTTTCTTCGGTCGCTTTCCGGTCCCTTGGCCGGGGCCGAATCTGCCTCATATTGCGGGTAAGCTTACGCTATCTTGCGCCGCCGGGGCCGGGCATCACTAAGATGCGAACAGCCTCGGCAGCCGCTGAAGTTCGGGAACAACCATGGCGAAGGCAGGGCAGGGTGGATTGGAGGCGATCGCGGCGGAGCTGCCCCGCGCCAAGGGGCCGCCGCCGGTCGAACGCTGGAACCCGCCGTTTTGCGGCGATATCGATATGAAGATCGCCACCGACGGGACCTGGTTCTATCAAAAGACCCCGATCGGGCGCCTGCCGCTGGTCAAGCTGTTCGCCTCGGTGCTCAAGCGCGAGGGCGACAAATATTTCCTGGTCACCCCCGCCGAAAAGGTCGGGATTACCGTGGCCGACGCCCCTTTCCTCGCCGTCGAGCTCAAGGTCGAACGGGACGGGACCCAAGTCCTCCGATTCCGCACCAACGTGGACGATTGGGTGGAGGCCGGGCCCGGCCACGCCTTGCGTTTTGAGCCGGAAACCGCCACCGGGGGGCTCAGGCCCTATCTGCATGTGCGGCGCAATCTGTGGGCGAAGGTGACGCGGGCGCTGTTCTATGACTTGGTGGAACTCGGCGAGGAACGCGTCGTCGACGGCAAGCCGATGTTTGGCGTTGTATCGCATGGCGAATTCTTCGCCATGGCCGAGGCCAGCGTGGTGAGGGAGTTTGCTTGAATGCAGGAGACGGTGACAAACGCCGGGGCGTTGACGACCGCGGAATTTTTCGCGCGCGTGCGCGCGCGGCTGACGCTCGACGTGCCGGCGGCCTTGACCGATGCCTCCCTTACCCCCACGCGCGGCGATCATGACGCTGATCCGGTGATGAAGAAGATCGCCGAGGTGCGGCCGATCCGCCCGGCGGCGGTGCTGGTACCCATCATCGACCATGCCGGCGAGCCCACGGTGCTGCTGACGCAGCGCGCCCAGCATCTGCCCGATCACCCCGGCCAGGTGTCGTTTCCCGGCGGCAAGATCGACAAGAGCGACGCCGGTCCCACCGATAGCGCGTTGCGCGAGGCGGAGGAAGAGATCGGGCTCGATCGTTCCTTCGTCACGCCGCTCGGCTATCTCGATCTCTATCTGACCACGCTCGGCTATCGCATCGTGCCCGTCATCGCGCGCGTGCAGCCCGGCTTTGCGCTGACGCTCAACGAGAGCGAGGTCGATGCCACCTTCGAAGTGCCGCTCGCCTATCTCATGGACCAGAACAATGTGCAGCGTCATGCGCGCGAGTGGCAGGGCATGATGCGGCACTACTACGCCATCAATTTCGGCGAGCGCTATATCTGGGGCGTAACCGCCGGTATCCTGCGCAATCTGCACGACCGCATCTACCGGGACTGACCGCCCATGATCCGCGTCGGCCTCATCGAGCTGCTGCTGTTCGCCACGCCCTTCCTGCTCTACGGCGTGTTCCTGTGGGCGACGCGCGCGGGCGTACTCGACATTGAGCACTGGCCGCTGTCGCGGGTGATCATGCTCGCCACCATCGCCTTTGCGCTGGTGATCGGCAGCTTCGTCTATTTCGCCGCTTTCTCCGGTGCGCCGCCGGGCTCGACCTATGTGCCGGCGCACATGGAGAACGGCAAATTCGTGCCGGGGACGACCCATTGACCGACGATACCGGACGCACCGCACGCAAGCTCGATAAGGCCTGGCTTTCCGCCGGCGCGCTGCCGCGGCTGATCGCCGTGCTCGACCGCGACGGCGAGCAAGCGCGCGTGGTGGGCGGCGCGGTGCGCAACGCGCTGCTCGACATACCGATCAGCGAGATCGACGTCGCCACCACCGCGCCGCCGGAAGAAGTCGTGCGCCGGGTGCAGGCCGCCGGCTTCAAGGCGGTGCCCACCGGCATCAAACACGGCACCATCACCGTGGTGGTCAACGGCCATCCGTTCGAGGTCACCACGCTGCGCGAGGACGTCGAGACCTATGGCCGTCACGCCAAGGTCGCCTTCGGCCGCGACTGGCGCACCGACGCCGAGCGGCGGGACTTCACCATGAACGCGCTGTCGGCGTCGGCCGACGGCACGATCTACGACTATGTCGGCGGCCTCGCCGATCTGGCCGAACGCCGCGTGCGCTTCATCGGCGATCCGCAGAAGCGCATCGCCGAAGACTATTTGCGCATCCTGCGCTTCTTCCGCTTCCATGCCGCCTACGGCACCAGCGAGCATCCCTACGCAGAAGGGCTCGCCGCCTGTATCGCCGGCCGCGACGGGCTCGATCAGCTTTCGCGCGAGCGCGTGCGCATGGAGGTGATGAAGCTGGTGGTGGCGCCGCACGCGGTGCCTACGCTCATCGCAATGGCGGATGCCGGGTTGCTGCTGCGCGTGATCGGCGGTGTCGGCTATCTCGGCGCTTTCGAAATGATGGCCAAGGTGGAGGACGCCATCGGCTTGGCCCCTGATCCGGCGCGCCGGCTGGGCGCGCTGGCGCTGGCGGTCATCGAGGACGCCGAGCGGTTGTGGCAGCGGCTGCGGCTGACCAATCACGAGCGCGAACGGCTCGCCTCGATGGCGGAGGATTGGTGGCGCGTTAGACCCGGCAACGAGCAGGCGGCGCGCGCGCTGCTCTATCGGCTGGGGCCGGAGAAGTTCACCGACCGCGTCCTGCTCGCCTGGGCGCATGCGTCGGCCGGCGCGCAGGATCGGGACTGGCACGCCATGGCGAGCCTGCCGCAACGTTGGAGCGCGCCGGCGTTTCCGCTACGGGCGGCCGATTTTCTGGCGCGCGGGCTGGAGAAGGGGCCGGCGCTCGGCGCCGCGATGGCGGCGGCGGAAGCGGCGTGGATCGAAGCGGGGTTTCCCGCGGATGACGCGGCAATGGCAGCGATCGCGGACGCGATCATACAAAACGTGTGAACCGCTGAAGGCGATCGCATAGGCCGGACAGGAAACCCGGCGCTTTGCCATTTTGCGCGCGTCGCGAGCGGTGCGTCGAAAAATAATCGAGGCCGGTGTCGCGAAAGAAGAGGCCCCCAGAGCGATGCTCCGGGGGCCATAGCATTAGTGCTGGCCGATGGCCTAGAAGTGGAAGTTGACGCCAACGCGCGCGACCTGAAGGGTCGTGCTCACGGTATGGGTCGCTACCTGTGCCTGCCCGCCGATGAACCCTGTTCCACTGTTCGTGGTGGAATAGGAGGTGTTGCCGAAATCGGCGTAGAGATATTCAGCCTTCACCGACCAATTGGGAGCGAAGGCCCATTCGAGGCCACCGCCAACGGTCCAGCCGGCGCGGGTGGTGTCACTACCGCCGACATGACATTCATTCAATCCGTTCAGGATTGTGCAGCCATCGCTGAAGTCCCACGCAAATTGCTTCGAAATATCCAACCTCGTAATGGCCAGGCCACCGGTGGCATAGACCAAGACGCGGTCGAACGCCCAACCGATCCGTCCACGAATTGTGGCGAGCCAATGCATCTTGATGTCGTCGATGGAGCGAACGGTGCGTCCTGATACCGCCTCGACATAGTTGCCGGTGTCGCGAGACGCATCGTTTCCTAAATAGTTGAAGTCGCCCTGGCGCCCAGCACCCACGAAGTATTAGGCATCTGCCAGTTGCACCCGACCTGTCCCCCGCCCGTGAAGGAGTCGTCATCGATGCCGGCCGAGCCGGCATTGATGATCGCCGTTCTGGCCGTATTGTTGATAGCATTCAGCGGGAACGCATCCGCGTAAGTCGAGAGATCATGCTTCGAATGGGCCCAGCCAACATTGGCACCGACGTAGCAGCCGGTCCAGTTATAGACTTGAGGCGGCGGCGCTTTGTAGACCGGTCCTTTCACCGGCATGTCAGCGGCGGACGCCACCTGAGCAAAACCGAAACCAATGGCCGCGGCCAACAGCCAAGTATGTGACCTGCGCATCGCCCAACCTCCTTGAAAGTAAATTCCCTGAAGGCTTTCAATAACCAGGATATGAACGTGAAAATTGTCCGACAAGGGCGCAGATAGCCGCAACCGCAACAAATGCATGCGGCAAACAAATTCGAATTTAACATGTTGCAAGTCCGCAACATATGGTTGAGCTAATGGTAATTAGCAACCATAAAGTTGTTATCTTTTTGGCCTATTGGAGGAATTCCCAGCAAAGTTGCGCTAAGCCGCACTTATTCGCGGCAAACCAATCGCCTTGAACAATCGAGCCGGCGTCGACCATGATGACGCTCATGCCGCGCTATGACCGTCCCGAGGATATTGCCCGTCGATTTGCCGTCCGCCGGCCGCATCGGGCCTCAACGCGTACCGACGGCTTTCGGCGCGAGACCTTCGCGCTGCCGCGCGAGGCCGCGCGCGCGAAGGCACGCGAAATGTTTGCCCGCTATCCGAAGGCCGCCTACATGACGGAGATTGAAAGCTGGCGCGAGTTGCCCGATGGCAGCATCGAGTTCACCATGCGTCGGCTGCCGAGCGCGGACTAGGAGACTTCGCTCGTTGTCGTTCCCGTTGGACGAATTCGATAAGCGCTAAACCGCGCAGCCCCGGGCAAGATGCCCGGGGCTGCTACAGTCTGTTTGCGGGTCGCGTCGGTTAGCGGAAGAAATAGCTAATGCCGACACGGACACTGTCCGCCGTCAACTTGTGATCAAATCTATACGTCGTGCCGCCAGCCGAGGTCGCAGTCTCGGTCTCGGTGCCGAAATCGTAATGAGCGTATTCGAAGCGGGCGACCCAGTTTCGATCGTAGGCATATTCCACACCGCCGCCGACGGTCCAACCATTGCGATCGGAGGTGTCGGTACCGGACACCAGCGTCGTGCCGAATGGGTCGGTATCGGTGAACGAGTTCTTCACGCCGGTGAAAATGCCGCCACCCTTTGCGAACACCAGGAAGTTATTAAAAGCGACGCCGATTCTTCCGGCAATGACTCCGTAGGCGCCGTCCGATGTGCTTGCGATGCTGTCGTTGGCGCTGCGGACGCCGATATAAGGACCATACTGCGCGCTCTTCTTCCACGCGAGATAGCCGACCTCGCCTTCAACGCCCAAGACGAACTGGTTGATCTGGTAATTGTAGCCGATGTGGCCGCCGCCCTGGAATCCGTTCGGCCGATAGCCGATCGTCGAGCCAGCATCGTTGTAGCCGTCAATGTCGGTTTGAGTGGCGTGGCCCCAGATGTAACCGCCATTGACGCCGACATATAAACCCGACCAATCGTAGAGGGCAGGCGGCGGCGCTTTGTACACCGGCCCTTTGACCGGCATGTCAGCGGCATTGGCAGCAATGCTCATCGCCGTCACGGCGAGCAGTGCAACGACTATGCGGCGCATGTTATTCTCCCTTGGTCGAGCAATACGGTCGTCCATGGAAAGGCGTGCGCAACAAGCGTCTTACGCCCCCAGGTCTTGCCTTCGCGGTAAGGCTGCGCTCTGCGCTGTAAGAACTCAATTAACACCACATATCTTTGGTGAAATTGCACACTGATGGTTGGATTCAGTGGCTGCGCCGCAACAGTCGATGGTGCGAAATTACCTCGTGTAAAATCACGGCGGTATTAAATCACCACGAGATTGGTCGTGAGTTTACGGCCACTTCACCACCGGCGGCATGGACGAGAGGATCGACTCGACATTGCCGCCGGTGCGCAGGCCGAAGATAGTGCCGCGGTCGTACAGCAGATTGAACTCGACATAACGGCCGCGGCGGATCAACTGCTCGTCGCGGTCGGCTTCGGTCCACGGCGTCGTGAAATTCTTGCGCACCAGTTCGGGATAGACTGCTGCGAATTGCCGGCCGACATCCTGCGTGAAGGCGAAGTCCGCCTCCCAATCGCCGGTGTTGTGCCAGTCGTAGAAGATGCCGCCGATGCCGCGCGGCTCATTGCGATGCTTGAGGAAGAAATATTCGTCGCACCACTTTTTGTATTTTTCGTAAGGCGCGATGGCGGCATGCGCGTCGCAGGCCGCGCGCATGGCGGCATGGAAGGCGAGCGTGTCGGCATCGTCCTGCGTGCGGCGGCGATCGAGCACCGGCGTCAAGTCGGCGCCGCCACCGAACCAGGTTTTGCTGGTGACGACGAAGCGGGTGTTCATGTGCACCGCCGGCACATGCGGGTTCTGCGGATGCGCGATCAGCGAGATGCCGGAAGCCCAGAAGTTGGGATTTTCGCTGGCGCCCGGAATCTCCTTGCGGAATTCGGGCGCGAACTCGCCGAACACTGTCGAGCAATGCACGCCCACCTTCTCGAACACGCGGCCGCGCATCAGCGACATCACGCCGCCGCCGCCGGGTTGGCCGGTGTGGTCGGTGCGCGACCACGGCGTGCGCACGAATCGGCCGGCGGCTTGCCCGCCGAGCGGTGCGTTCGCGGGCAGCGCGTCTTCCACCGCCTCGAAGGCAGCGCAGATGGTGTCGCGCAGGCTTTCGAACCAGGCGCGGGTGCGGGATCGGCGGGTGTCGAGGTCGGTTTCGCTCATGGGGCAGGCTTTAAAGCGTTGTGCGCGCAATTGCTATAAGCGGGCCAGTCCGCCCGTCTGCCTGAGCGCTTCGCCGGCCACCATTGCCACGGACATCGCCACGTTGAGCGAGCGCAGGCCTTCGCGCAGCGGGATCCGCAGGCGCGTATCGGCCGCCCGATGCACCGCCTCCGGCACGCCGGCGCTCTCGCGGCCGAACAGCAGCACCTCGTCGGCGCCGTAAGCGTGCTCCAGATAGCCGGTTTCCGCCGCTGTCGTGAACAGCACCAGCCGCAGACCTTCGGCGCGCCGCCAGGCGTCGAAATCGGCGAAGGAGGCATGGCGGGTCAGTTGGACCAGGTCGAGGTAATCCATGCCCGCCCGCCGGAAAGCGCGGTCGGTGACCGGAAAACCGGCCGGTTCGATGATATGCGCCTCCAGCCCCAGACAGGCGCACAGCCGCAATATAGTGCCGGCGTTTTGCGGGATATCCGGCTCGTAAAGGGCAATTCGCATCGCTCTGCTTGGCTCACCGTTGTTCTTGGCCCTGCCCACGCGTTTCCAGTGGCCCACGGCCCCCTTGGCGCAGGCGCGAGGCGGTTATCGCCAAAAGTGCGCTTGCAGGCAAAAGCTGTACGGTTTATGCGGTCGATACCTGTCGGACTTGCACTTGCGTCGCAAGGGTGCCAATAAAACGCCACCGAAGCGCCGTCCTGCCTTTACCAGGGCTGCCGCCAATCGGTTCACCTTGCCGCCGTGGGACCTCAGGTTCTCGGTTTTCAAGCCGGGGGTGAAATAGCCAGCCGGGGGAGAGGGACTGGACGTGACGACCGTGTCTTCGGCGGAGCACACGCGCCGCGATTTTCTATACATTGCCACTGGCGCCGTCGGCGCGGTGGGAGCTGCCGCGGTCCTGGTGCCGCTGGTCTCGCAGATGAACCCGGACGCCTCGACCATCGCCGCGGGCGCTCCGGTCGATATCAATCTCGCCCCGATCGCCGAGGGCCAGATCGTCAAGGTGTTCTGGCGCTCCAAGCCGATCTTCATCTTCCATCGCTCGCCGAAGGAGATCGAAGAGGCCAAGAAGGTTGACGTCGCCAGCCTGCGGGATCCGGCCACCGACGCCGAGCGCACCAAGCCCGGCCACGAGAAGTGGCTGGTGGTGATCGGCATCTGCACCCATCTCGGCTGCATCCCGCTGCCGCACCAGGGTGAATTCGACGGCTGGTTCTGCCCCTGCCACGGCTCGCAGTACGACACCGCCGGCCGCATCCGCAAAGGCCCGGCGCCGCAGAATCTGCATCTCCCGCCCTATGCCTTCCTCTCCGACACTCGGATCCGGATCGGCTGATCCGCGACAGATTGTTTCTCAAAGGTTTCGATCATGAGCGGACACTCGACCTATCAGCCGCAAAACGCGGTTCTGCAATGGCTGGAAAAAAGGCTGCCGATCGGCGGCCTGATCTATGATTCCTTTGTCGCCTATCCGACCCCGCGCAATCTGAACTACTGGTGGACGTTCGGCGGCATCCTTTCGATGATGCTGGGGATCCAGATCCTCACCGGCATCATCCTGGCGATGCACTACACGCCGCAGACCGATCTGGCTTTTATTTCGGTCGAAAGCATCATGCGCGACGTGAACTACGGCTGGCTGCTGCGCTACCTGCACTCCAACGGCGCCGCAATGTTCTTCTTCGCCGTCTATATCCACATCTTCCGCGGCATGTATTACGGCTCCTACAAGGATCCGCGCGAGGTGCTGTGGATCCTCGGCGTCATTCTCTATCTGCTCATGATGGCCACCGGCTTCATGGGCTACGTGCTGCCCTGGGGCCAGATGAGCTTCTGGGCCGCCACCGTGATCACCAACCTGTTCTCGGCCATCCCCGTCGTCGGCGACACTATCGTGACCTGGCTGTGGGGCGGCTACGCCGTCGGCAATCCGACGCTCAACCGCTTCTTCTCGCTGCACTACCTGCTGCCGTTCGTGATCGCCGGCGTGGTGGTACTGCACGTCTGGGCGCTGCATGTGGTCGGGCAGAACAATCCGGCCGGCGTCGAGCCGAAGTCGGACAAGGACACGGTGCCGTTCACGCCTTATGCGACCGCCAAGGACGGTTTCATGATGGTCGTGTACTGCATCCTGCTCGCCTGGTTCGTGTTCTACATCCCGAACTATCTCGGCCATGCCGACAACTACATTCCCGCCAACCCGGCGGTGACGCCCGCCGAGATCGTGCCGGAATGGTATTACCTGCCGTTCTACGCGATCCTGCGTTCGATCCCGAACAAGCTGCTCGGCGTCTGCGCGCTGTTCGCCTCGATCGGCGTGCTCGCCTTCCTGCCTTGGCTTGATACCTCGAAGGTGCGCTCGGGGCGCTACCGGCCGCTGTTCAAGCAGTTCTTCTGGCTGTTCGTGGCGTCGGCGATCGGGCTCGGCTGGCTCGGCACCAAGCCGCCGGAGGGCATGTACGTCATCCTGTCGCGTCTCCTCACCTTGTATTACTTCGCCTACTTCCTGGTCATCCTGCCGTTGCTCGGCTTTTTCGAGAAGACCAAGCCTTTGCCGAATTCGATTTCGGATTCGGTGCTGGGCGCCAAGGCGTGAGCGGGAGAACACCGATGACCATGAAGTCGACGATTTTCGCCCTGGCTCTTGCGGGCGCGGCCGTAGCACTCACCACGCCTGCTTCGGCCCAGGTCGAGCAGGTGCCGCCGCCGGAGCTGAAGTGGTCGTTCTCCGGCCCGTTCGGCACCTTCGATCAGGCGCAGCTGCAGCGCGGATTCAAGATCTATCGCGAGGTCTGCTCGAACTGCCATTCGCTCAATTTGCTGTCGTTCCGCAACCTCGCTGAACCGGGCGGTCCCGCCTTCACCGAGGCGCAGGTCGCCAAGATCGCCTCCGAATACAAGATCAAGGACATCGACGATCAGGGCAACTCGATCGAGCGCACCGGCCGGCCGGCCGATCATTTCCCGCCGCCGTTCCCGAATGAGCAGGCGGCGAAGGCCAATTTCGGCGTTGCCCCGCCCGACATGTCGACCCTGGCCAAGGCACGCACCTACACGCGCGGCTTTCCCTGGTTCCTGTTCGATATCGTCTCGCAGTATCAGGAGCAGGGTCCCGATTACATCGCGGCCATCCTGACCGGCTACGAGGACCCGCCGAAGGGCTTCAACCTGCCGAAGGGCGGCCACTACAACGAATATTTCCCGGGCCACAACATCGCCATGCCGCAGCCGCTGCAAGCGGGCCAGGTGAAATACGACGACGGCACGCCGGAGACCCTGCGGCAGTATTCCCAGGATGTCGCCTCCTTCCTGACGTGGGCATCCGAGCCGCACATGGTGGAGCGCAAGCGCATCGGCTTTCAGGTCATCATCTTCCTGATCGTGTTCGCCGGGCTCATGTACTTCACCAAGAAGAAGGTGTGGTCGGACGTGCATTGAGACGGCGCGCGGCGGCCGGACGGGTCCTGAGCCGGCCGGCAACGAGCGCGCGGGCACAAAAGATTTGACGTGAGGGCCCCGTTCGGGCCCTTCGTTTTAAGCTCCGGGGAGAGACGAGCATGACCAAATCCGTTCTTGGCATCATCGGCGGCTCCGGCATTTACGATCTGCCGGGCCTGGAGAATGTGCGCGAACAGCATATCGCGAGTCCCTGGGGGGAGCCTTCCGCCGCTTTGCGCATCGGCGAAATCGCCGGCCTGCCGGTGGTCTTTCTCTCGCGCCACGACAAGGGCCATCGCTTGTCGCCGTCGGACATCAATTACCGCGCCAATATCGACGTCTTGAAGCGCGCCGGTGTGACCGATCTCGTTTCGCTATCGGCCTGCGGCTCGTTCAAGGAGGAACTGCCGCCCGGCACCTTCGTGCTGGTCGACCAGTTCGTCGATCGGACGCAAGGCCGTGCGAGCTCGTTTTTCGGCAAGGGCTGCGTCGCCCATGTGTCGATGGCGCATCCGGTCAGCCCGCGTCTGCGCATTCATCTGGCGGAAGCCGCGCGGGCGGAAGACATCGATATCGTCCGCGACGGCACCTATGTCTGCATGGAGGGGCCGCAGTTCTCCTCCTATGCCGAGAGCATGACCTACAAGCAGCTCGGTTATTCGGTGATCGGCATGACCAACATGCCGGAGGCCAAGCTCGCGCGCGAAGCGGAGATTTGTTACGCCACCGTGGCCATGGTCACCGATTTCGACTGCTGGCATCCCGACCATGACGCGGTGACGGTGCAGGACATCATCAAGGTGCTGATCGACAATGCCGGGCGCGCCAAGAAGCTGGTGGCCCGGCTGGCGCGCGATTTCCCGCGCGAGCATGAGCCATGCCCGATCGGCTCCGACCGCGCGCTCGACTCCGCGCTGATCACGGCGCCGGAGGCGCGCGATCCGGAGCTGCTCAAGAAGCTCGACGCGGTAGCGGGCCGGGTGCTGAAAGGCTAAAACGGCGCGTTCGCCGTTCCGGGAGCGTTGCTAGAAGGACGAAGACGACAATGACCCCGATGGAAATCGAATTAGACCTGCGCGACGCCGTCCGCTCGATCCCCGACTATCCCAAGGCGGGCATCATCTTCCGCGACATCACCACGCTGTTGGGCAATGCCCGCGCGTTCCGCCGCGCCGTCGACGAACTGGTGCAGCCCTGGGCCGGCATGAAGATCGACAAGGTCGCTGGCATCGAGGCGCGCGGCTTCATCCTGGGCGGTGCGGTGGCGCATCAGGTGTCGGCCGGTTTCGTGCCGATCCGCAAGAAGGGCAAGCTGCCGCACAAGCGCGTGAGCATGACCTACGCGCTGGAATACGGCGAGGACGAGATCGAAGTGCATGCCGACGCGCTGGTTGCCGGCGAGCGGGTGGTGCTGGTGGACGATCTGATCGCCACCGGCGGCACGGCGGAAGCGGCGATCAAGCTGTTGCGTCAGCTTGGCGCCGAAGTATTGGCGGCTTGCTTCGTCATCGATCTGCCCGAACTCGGCGGCGCCGACCGCCTGCGCAAGCTTGGCGTGCCGGTGCGCACGCTGATTTCGTTCGAAGGGCATTAGCGCGATTGGCTGGCAGCAAAATAGACGCGCTTATATCTCAAAGGTTGTATATAGAATAATATAACATCATTGCGTGTTTATACTTTTTGATCTCGCAATCATTAGTTTTACATTTACCGCTCGCACTATACGTTAATGCGAGACGTAAAAATAAAGCGTTCAATCCCTGGCAGAGAAACAGCTATTGATTATGAATAGCTTTGGTTCTTTGGTTGGAGAGCTCGAACTTGCAATTCAGCAAGGCTCCCCGACACGACGCACGGAAATATTGCGGCAAGTCACCGATCTCTTTCTCGATGGTGCCGGGACGTTCAATGACGAGCAGATCGGAGTCTTCGACGACGTTCTCCTCCGGCTGACCGTGCAGGTTGAAAGCAAGGTGCTCGCGGAAATCGGCGCGAAACTGGCACCGGTCGATCATGCGCCTTACGAGCTCCTGCGCAGTTTCGCGCACCACGACGAGATCGCGGTCGCGGGTCCGGTCCTCACGCTGTCCAAGCGCCTCACAGACAACGACCTGATCGAAATCGCTCAGACCAAAGGCCAGGCGCATCTGGGAGCGATCAGCGAACGCGAACGTCTTGCGGCGGTGCTCACCGATGTGCTCGTCGAGCGCGGAGACAGTGTGGTTGTTCGCAAGCTGGCCCGAAACATGGGCGCATCGTTTTCGGACACCGGCTT
>JAKAMD010000298.1 GCA_021823875.1 Pseudomonadota bacterium
GTCTTGCAAAGTCACCCGCCGGTCCATGCGGGCGGCGAGATCCATGTTGTGGGTGGCGATGATGGTGGCGAGGCCGGACGCGCGTACGAGCTGGGTGAGCGCGCCGAACACGTGCTCGGCGGTGTGAACGTCGAGATTGCCGGTCGGCTCGTCGGCCAACAGAATGCGTGGCGCATTGGCG
The DNA here is from genome assembly GCA_021823875.1 of Pseudomonadota bacterium. Classification (GTDB taxonomy): domain Bacteria; phylum Pseudomonadota; class Alphaproteobacteria; order Rhizobiales; family Xanthobacteraceae; genus Pseudolabrys. The sequence continues at coordinate 182 of JAKAMD010000298.1, forward strand.
ACCGCGCGCGCGATCGCCACCCGTTGCTGCTCGCCGCCGGAAAGCTCGGCCGGCCGGTGCGTGAGACGCTGCGCCAGCCCGAGATAGCCGAGCAATTCGGTCGCCCGCTTCTTCGCTTCCTTGCGCGAGAGGCCGCGGATCATCTGCGGCAGCATCACGTTTTCCAGCGCATTGAATTCCGGCAGCAGGTGATGCGACTGGTAGACGAAACCGATCTGCTGGCGGCGGATGCGGGTGCGCTCGGCATCGGGCAGGATCGCGGTGGAGCGGCCGTCGATATAGACATCGCCATGGTCGGGATGCTCGAGCAGGCCGGCGATGTGCAACAGCGTCGACTTGCCGGAGCCGGACGGTGCCACCAGCGCCACCGACTGGCCGGCCCAGATCGCCAGGTCCACGCCGTTGAGCACGTGCAGGCTCTCGTCGCCTTGCCGGTAGACGCGCTCGACGTCGTGCAGGAACAGTGTGGGGATTTCTTCGGCAGCCTGGGCCGCTTCCCCGCCCTGCACGCCCGGCTCGAGCACGGTGTCACTCATAACGCAGCGCCTCTACCGGATCGAGGCGCGCCGCCCGCCAGCTCGGATAGAGCGTGGCCAGGAACGACAGCACCAGCGACATCACCACCACCGCGGTGGTTTCGCCGGTGTCCATGTCGGCGGGCAGATGCGAGAGGAAATAGAGCTCGGGCGAGAACAGCTCGGTATTGGTGAGCCACGACAGGAACTGACGCAGGCTCTCGATGTTGAGCGAGATCACCACGCCGAGCAGCAGGCCGACGATCGTGCCGACCACGCCGATGGAAGCGCCGGTGATCAGGAACACGCGCATGATCGAGCCTTGCGTCGCGCCCATGGTGCGCAGGATGGCAATGTCGGAGCCCTTGTCCTTCACCAGCATGATCAGGCCGGAGACGATGTTGAGCGCCGCCACCAAGACGATCAGTGTAAGGATCAGGAACATCACATTGCGCTCGACCTGCAGCGCGGTGAAGAAGGTGGCGTTGCGCTGGCGCCAGTCGATCATGAAGATCGGCCGTTGCGCGGCGGCCTGCACCGCCTTGCGATAAGAATCCACCTGATCGGGATTCTGCGTGTAGACCTCGATGGCGGTGACGTCGCCGGCGCGGTTGAAATAGGCCTGCGCCTGCTTGAGCGGCATGAACACCATGGCGCTGTCGTATTCCGACATGCCGATCTCGAACACCGCGGCGACCTTGTAGACCTTGATGCGCGGCATGGTGCCCATCGGCGTCACGGCGCCGCGTGGCGCCACAAGCGTGATGTTGTCACCGGCGCGGATGGACAGTTGATCGGCCAGGCGGCGGCCGATGGCGACGCCCTCGCCGCTGTCGAAGCCCTTGAGCGTGCCCTGCTTGATGTTCTTGGCGACCGAGGGAAGCTTCTCCAGGTCCTCAAGCCGGATGCCGCGCACCAGCACGCCGCCGGAATTGAACGGCGAAGAGGCGAGCGCCTGCCCCTCGACGATCGGCGCCGCGAGCTTGATGCCCGGCACCTTGTCGACGCGGGCAGCCACCTCGGCCCAGTCGGTGAGCGGCTTCTCCAAGGGTTGGATCAAGAGATGGCCGTTGAGGCCGAGGATCTTTTCCAAGAGTTCGTGGCGGAAGCCGTTCATCACCGCCATCACGATGATGAGGGTGGCTACACCCAGCACGATGCCGAGGAAGGAGAATCCGGCGATGACCGAAATGAATCCTTCCTTGCGCCGCGCCCTGAGGTAACGCAGCGACAACATCCACTCGAACGGCGAGAAGGGCCGCGTCCCTGTCGGCTCGGTCATTGATTCTTTGCTTCCCGGGACCGGAAGTCTCACACGATTCGGGCGGTTTCAAGGGCGGAAAGCCGTTGAGTCACACAGGTTTATTCTAAGTCGTCATTCCGGGTCGGCATGTCGTGGCGAACCCGGAATCCAGAGCCGATGGAAAGGCCGTGCGATGTTGCCCTGGATCCCGGGCTCGCTCGCTACGCTCGCGCCCCGGAATGACGAGAAATTACTTGCTCAGCAAATCCAGCGCCGCCGCCGGGCTCATGGTCTCGCGGCTGCCGGTGGCGCGGTTCTTCACCTCGACCTTGCCCTCGGCCAGACCCTTGGGACCAACCAGCACTTGCCAGGGAATGCCGATCAGGTCGGCGGTGGCGAACTTGCCGCCCGCCCGCTCGTCGCGGTCGTCATACAGCACCTCGACACCCTTGGCGGTGAGGTCGCGGTAGAGCTCGCCGCAGGCGCCATCGGTCTCGGCCGCGCCCTGCTTCAGATTGAGGACCGCGACCTTGAACGGTGCCACCGGCTCCGGCCAGATGATGCCGGCGTCGTCGTGGCTCGCCTCGATGATGTCGTCCACCAGCCGGCTCGGTCCGATGCCGTAGGAGCCCATGTGCACCGGTACCTCACCGCCCTCGCCGGTCGCCACCACCGCCTTCATGGGCGCGGAATATTTGGTGCCGAAATAGAAGATGTGGCCGACCTCGATGCCGCGCGCGGAGACCTGATTGTGCGGCTCGATGCGCGCGAAGGCTTCGGCGTCGTGCATGTCGGAGGTCGCGGCGTAATGCGAAGTCCACTTGTCGACGATTTGCTGCAGCCCCGCGACATTTTCGAAATCGACGTCCTGGTCGGGCACCGCCATGTCGAGATAGTCCTTGTGGCAGAACACCTCCGACTCGCCGGTCGACGCCAGGATGATGAATTCGTGGGAGAGGTTGCCGCCGATCGGGCCAGTCTCCGCGCGCATCGGGATCGACTTCAAGCCGAGCCGCGCGAAGGTGCGCAGGTAAGCCACGAACATCTTGTTGTAGGAATGCTGCGCACCGGCCTGGTCGATGTCGAAGGAATAAGCATCCTTCATCAGGAACTCGCGGCCGCGCATCAGCCCGAAGCGCGGACGCACCTCGTCACGGAACTTCCACTGCAGGTGATAGAGGTTGAGCGGCAGATCCTTGTAGGAGCGCACATAGGCGCGGAATATCTCCGTGATCATCTCCTCATTGGTCGGCCCGAAGAGCATTTCGCGCTCGTGCCGGTCCTGGATGCGCAGCATCTCCTTGCCATAGGCGTCGTAGCGCCCGCTCTCGCGCCACAGGTCGGCCGACTGGATGGTCGGCATCAGCATCTCGATGGCGCCGGAGCGGTCCTGCTCCTCGCGCACGATGCGGCAGATCTTCTGCAGCACCCGGAACCCGAGCGGCAGGAAGGCGTAAATGCCGGCCGCCTCCTGGCGCATCATGCCGGCGCGCAGCATCAGGCGGTGGGAGACGATCTCCGCCTCGCGCGGGGGTTCGCGCAGGATCGGCAGGAAGTAGCGGGAGAGGCGCATGGTTTTTCGCTTGGGATTCGGGGCTGGAGGCCGAGTGAAAGCGGATCGGCCGGCAAAAGACAAGGCCCAGCTTCCTGCGTGGGCCGTCTCCTATCGCAACGAAGACCGGTGTACCGACCTCCACTTCCGGCTAAGCGTCATTCGGCGCCAAAAACGGGATGCGGAGCGACACCGTTTGTGCCCAAGCGAGAGGCAGCGCCATTCTCTTAGGCGGCCGGCAGGACCAAGTATGCCGTGACACCCTCGCGGTTCGCTAGTTATACGTGTATATAATCTGAACACACAATTACGTTGTATACGTGTGAATTTTTATAATGTTCGCGAACAAACAGCGGTCTTTGCAAAAGTGACAATCATTATCAAACCGAAAGAGCCCATTTTTTGAACAATAATGATGACAGGCCCGATTCAATCGGCTAGCCTTCCTTATCCGTGTAAAGGAGACCCGGCGAAACAGAACCAGGCTCCAGCGTGCGGTCCAAGTCTGGGAGGGAAGCAGTCCTTGGCGCGATCAACGCAGCCGCCTCGACCCTAGAATTAGAAAAGTCGGGGAAATGGGACACGAATAAACGAGCAGGGCACGAGCGCCCTGCTCCTTTTTTTTACGGAATGATTATTCTCAATAGCGGCGCGGCGGACCCGAAATCGCCATCAGCCAATCGAACGGGATGAGCCCGGCGGCATAGATCCCCCACAGGATCACGAACACGATCGACGCGATGATCGTGGTCCACAGCAGCGACCGCCCGATCCGATGGATGGCCGGCGCGCCAGGATCGGTCCCGGTCGTCACGTTGCCGCTTTCGCGCTGGCTGCGCACGCCCCAAGGCAGCACGGTGAACAGTACCAGCCACCAGATCAGGAAATAGATCGCGAGAATGGTGCCGATGCCCATGGGTTTCGTCCGCCTACGTCAGGCCTGTTCGAGCTCGACCAGGGTGCCGCAGAAATCCTTCGGGTGCAGGAACAGCACCGGTTTGCCATGGGCGCCGATCTTCGGCTCGCCATCGCCCAAGACGCGCGTGCCATGCGCCTTCAGACTGTCGCGTGCGGCGCGGATGTCCTCGACCTCGTAGCAGACGTGATGGATGCCGCCGTCCGGATTCTTCTCGAGAAACTTGTTGATCGGCGAA
>JAKAMD010000299.1 GCA_021823875.1 Pseudomonadota bacterium
GGCGATTCGCAGCGACAGTTCGCGCGGCTCGAACGGCTTCGACAGGTAATCGTCGGCGCCCATCTCCAGCCCCTTGATGCGGCTCTCGGCGGCGTCGCGCGCGGTCAGCATCAGGATTGGCACATTAGACGTGCCGCGCAGCGCCTGCGCGAAATCGAAGCCGGACTCGCCCGGCATCATCACGTCGAGGATGAGCAGATCGAAACGCAGCCCTTCGAGCTTGGCGCGCGCATCGGCGGCATTGTCCGCGGTGGTGACGCGATAGCCCTCGTTCATCAGAAAGCGCGACAACAGATCGCGAATGCGGCGGTCGTCGTCGACCACCAGGAGATGCGGCGCGTCGTCGGCGAGCTGGGCGGGCAGGCTCATCGGCCAATTTCCAATATGGTGGTACTATTCCCGCGGCTTGGCGGCGCGGTCGGCGCGCGCGATCAGCCGCAGCACGCCTTCACGGTTGTCGTCGTCGATCATGGCGGTGAGAAAACGGCGCGCCGCCTCGTGCGCACCGGGCCCAAGCTCGGCGAAGGCGCGGTTGATGCGTTGGGTCTGCAGGCCAACGAGTTCCAGCGCCAGCGCCTCGCCCTTCGGCGTGACGTAGAGCAGCCGCTGGCGGCGGTCCAGGGCTCCCTCTTTCTGCACCACATAGCCCTGGTCGACGAGCTGCTTGAGTACGCGGCCGAGCGACTGTTTGGTGATGTTGAGGATGTCGAGCAGATCGGCGACCTTCATGCCGGGATTGCGGTTGACGAAATGCAGCACGCGATGATGGGCGCGGCCGAAGCCGAGCGGTCCCAGCACCGCATCGGGATCGCCGACGAAATCGCGATAGGCGAAAAACAAGAGCTCGATGATGTCCCAGACCGGCTCGGCCGCGTTCGCCGGCCCCTCGCTCGGGCCGGTCTCACTGCTCGCAGGTTTGGCGGTCATATTTATGTCAGCCATATTGACATATTTTGGTTTTATGTTACAAAAACGCAGCCTGCTACGAAATGATCGTACCAGCACGGTTCTTTCGGCCGACGGTACCGGGACGGCCCCGACAATAGGTCCGTTCCGGCCCCATTCATACCGGGTGTTGCCGCGCGACGCAAAGTGTTGGCGGTAACCCGCAAAATGCGCCATCAAGGGGCCGCAGGCAGTTCGAACGGGCAAGGCCCCAGAGCACGCGCGAAGGAGAAGATCATGGCTGCGCAATCCTATGACCGGCTCGAAGGGGTCATCTGGTACGACGGCAAGCTGGTGCCTTGGAACGAAGCCGGCCTGCATGTGCTGTCCCACGGCCTGCATTACGGAAGCTGCGTGTTCGAGGGCGAGCGCGCCTATGGCGGCAAGATCTTCAAGAGCACCGAGCATTCCGAACGGCTGAAACGCTCCGCCCAAGTGCTCGACTTCGAGATCCCCTATTCGGTCGCCGAAATCGACGCCGCCAAGAAACTGGTGGTCGAGAAGAACGGCAAGAAAGAGGCCTATGTCCGCCCGGTGGCCTGGCGCGGCTCCGAGATGATGGGCGTCTCGGCGCAGAACAACACCATCCACCTGGCGATCGCGAGCTGGGAATGGCCGAGCTATTTCGATCCCGAACAGCGGCTCAAGGGCATCAAGCTCGACCTCGCCGAATACCGCCGGCCCGACCCCAAGACCGCGCCCTGCCGCGCCAAGGCGGCCGGCCTCTACATGATCTGCACCATCTCCAAGCATCGCGCCGAGCGGCGCGGCTACGCCGACGCCATGATGCTGGACTGGGAGGGACGGGTCGCCGAATGCACCGGCGCCAATATCTTCTTCGTCAAGGACGGCAAGATCCATACGCCGATCGCCGACTGCTTCCTCGACGGCATCACACGGCAGACCGTGATCGGGCTCGCGCGCAAGCGTGGCATCGAGGTGATCGAGCGCCGCATCCTGCCGGACGAACTCAACGACTTCGCGGAATGCTTCATCACCGGCTCGGCGGCGGAAGTCACCGCGGTGGCCGAGATCGCCCAGTGGAATTTCAACCCGGGCGGCATCACCAAGTCGCTGATGGATGACTATACCGCCGAAGTGCAGCCGAAGGCTGCGGCGGCGTAGGCGCCCGCAGGCATTTCTGAAAATCCCGCGCACACGATCCTCGCCCCGTCTTAACGGGGCGAGGCAAGTTCGTGCACAATCTCAATCGAGAATATCCCGCTTCTTCTGCAGGTATTCGTCGCGGTTGATCTCGCCGCGGGCATAGCGTTCCTCCAGCACATCAAGACCAAGGGAACGGCGCGGCGGCGGTGGCGCGTGCGAACCGGTGGCGGTGCCGCCGGCCATCATCGAACGCACCATCCAGACCACCGCGACCACGACTGCGATCAGAAGGACGGCCCAGAAGATCATGTGGATCAGGCCGAAGCCGTAGCCGCCATAACCGTAGCCGCCCATCGCTCCCCACTGCGGTCCGTAGCCGCCCATGGTCACTGCTCCGGTTGGTAGAAGCCGCTGTGGCGGTTGACCTCGAAACGCCGCACCAGCGAGTTGTCCTTGGTCACGACGTCGGCGGTGATGGTGTCGTCGTCCTTTTCCTTGACGTCGCCAACCTTGAGATTCGGATTGCGGATCATGCGCGCCAAATAGGCCTTCACGTCGTCAACCGATAGTTGGAGGTCACCTTGGCTGTGATAGGAGCCGTAACCCGGACCGCGCCCGTAACCGGACCCCATCATCTGGCCTTGGTGATAACCACCCCCATAGCCGGGACCATAACCGGACCCCATCATCTGACCTTGGTGATACCCCCCACGGTAGCCGGGACCGTAACCGGGCCCCATCATTTGGCCCTGATGATAGCCACCGCCGTAGCTTGGCCCCATCATGTAGCCGTGCGGATTGCGACCCATCCTCCAGCCCGGGCCGTAGCCGTGTCGGCACATCCAGCCCTGCTCGTCGTCAGGGCCACCCATCCAACGGTGGCCATATCCACCCATCATGCCGTAGCCGGGACCGTAGCCGTAGCCGGGCCCCCTCATATAGCCGTGGTGATAGCTGCCCCTCATGCCATAGCCGGGACCGTGGTCGCCCATCGGACAGGGCCGCGGCTGGACCTGGGCCTCATCCTTCGCCTGATCCTGGTCCTGATTCTTGGCCTGCTCCTTGGCCTTGGCTTGGTCATTCGGCTGATCATTTGCCTGACCTTTTGCCTGATCCTGGGCTTGAATCGGCGCCTGATTCTTGGGCTGATTCTTGGGTTGATCCTGGGCCTGAACCGGCGCGGCAAAACCCAGCATCGCAACCACGCCTGCCGCGGCAAGCACGGGGAAAAGCCGATTGCGCATGGTCAAACTCCTCCGGTTGTTCTTTCCTGGCGAAATCCGGTCGCCGCCCGCATCGCGTCAAACGCGCTTCCTTATAATGAATCTATATGGACAGATTGCGACCGCCGGAAGCGACGCCGGCCGGCGCAGTTAATGGTGCGTCGACAAAGCTCACCACAATTCGCTGACCGCGGCACCGTTGAACACCTCGGCGATGCGCGCGCGCGTGCCGCGGGAGACGTCCTCGGGCAAGGCGCCCAGCGCGAAGAAGCCGTGATCGACGATCTCGCGATTGGGCCGCGGCGGCGCGTCCTGGTGGAATTCGCGTACGATATAGAGCGCGACATGGTCGCGGCGCGAGATGCGCTTGTTGAAGAAGATGCCGTGCAGCACCGGTGTGGCGGTGAGCCTGATATTGCCTTCCTCAGCGAGTTCGCGCGTCAGCGCCGAGAGCATGGTCTCGCCGGTCTCCACGCCACCGCCGGGGAGATGCCAGCCGTCGACGTAGGAATGCTTCACCAGAAAGATGCGGCCGGAACCGTCGATCACCAGCGCGCGCGCGCCGAGCGTGGCGCCGCGTGACCAGCGCCAGTAGAAATGCAAGAGCGGCCGAATGATCGGCTCGAGGCGGCGGCGCAGGCGGGTTAGGCGCATGGCTCCTCTTCTGACCAGGCAGGGGTAAGCAAAGGGTTAGCCCAGCGCCGCCGGCAAATCGAGCCTGGGCCGACCGCAAGCACTTACGCGTCCGGAATAGTTTTAATATATAGGCTGAACCGTTGCGGCGACCAGCGAGGACCCCCGTGAAGCGATTTGCCGATCTGACCGAACAGGAAGTGTTGGCGCTCGCCATCACCAACGAGGAGGAGGACAGCCGCATCTATCGCGGCTTTGCCGAGGGCCTGCGCGAGCAGTATCCGACCTCCGCCAAGATGTTCGACGTGATGGCGGAAGAGGAAGTGCGCCATCGCACCCGGCTGTTCGACCTCTACCGCCAGAAATTCGGCGACTATCTGCCGCTGATCCGCCGCCAGGACGTCAAGGGCTTCGTCAAGCACAAGCCGCTCTGGCTGGTACGCCCGCTCGGCCTCGACGAGGTGCGCAATTACGCCGCCGAGATGGAATACGAGACCGCGCGCTTCTACCGCAAGGCGGCGGAGACCACGCGCGATGCCTCGGTGCGGCAATTGCTCACCGAACTCGCCGACGCCGAGGACAAGCACGAAGGCATCGCGGTGCGGCTGGGCGAGCGGCTGCTGACGCCCGAGGCGCGCGCCACCGAAGACGAGACCGCGCACCGCATGTTCGTGCTGCAATATGTGCAGCCGGGCCTGGCTGGGCTGATGGACGGCTCGGTGTCGA
>JAKAMD010000300.1 GCA_021823875.1 Pseudomonadota bacterium
AGCGACATGGGCTCGGCCGGCGTCGGCGTCAGTTGTCCCATCACGCCGTAGAAACTGCCGTGCGCGGCTTCGGCGATCAGCGGCATGACGTTGTGCAGGAAGGCCCCCTTGGCCTTGACGATCGCCGCCACTTCCTTGAGATGCCGGTCATTGACGCCGGGAATCAGCACCGAGTTGACCTTGACCAGAATGCCGCGCGCCGCCAGCATTTCCAGGCCTCTCTGTTGCCGTTCGATCAGGATGGCGGCGGCGGCGCGTCCATGAATGCGCCGGTTCTGCCAGAAGATCCAGGGGTAGATCTGTTCCCCGACCTCGGGATCGACGCAGTTGATGGTGATGGTGACGTGATCGATGTTGTGCCGCGCCAGTTCATCGACGTGATCCGGCAGCGCGAGGCCGTTGGTGGACAGGCAAAGCTTGATGTCCGGCGCCTTCAGGGCGAGCCCGCGGAAGGTCGCGAAGGTCCTCTCGGGATTGGCCAGCGGGTCGCCCGGCCCGGCGATGCCGAGCACGCTCATTTGCGGGATTGCCGCCGCTACGGCCAAGGCCTTGTGCACCGCCTGCTCGGGGCTCAGCAACTCGGAGACGACGCCGGGGCGCGACTCGTTGGCGCAATCGTACTTGCGGTTGCAATAATGGCACTGGATATTGCAGGCCGGCGCCACCGCGACGTGCATGCGCGCGAAGTGATGGTGCGCCTCCTCCGAATAGCAGGGATGATCCTGCACCCGCGCGCGGAGCGCATCCGGCAGCCCGGCACCGGCCATCTGGCCGTTATTGGCGCCGCAGCTGCCGGCCTGGCAGCCGGCTGACGGGCCGGGTGTCGATTCAATGACGGGCAGATCCATGGCGATGGTCCATTTCGTTGGCTGTTGCCCTCAATTCAGCAACCCTCGTGCCATGCCGCGACTGAATGCTAAGCCGCTGAAACAAAGCGGCTATGAAAGTCAGGCTGACTGTCGCAAACGCGACATTGCGCGATAAATGACAGATCCGCGTCAGAGCTGCTTGACCTCGATGTTGAGGGTCTGGATGCGGTAGGCGATCTGGCGCGGCGTCATGCCGAGCAGACGCGCTGCGCGCGCCTGTACCCAGCCGGCCCGCTCCAGCGCGTAGATGACACGCTGACGTTCGCTCTGTTCGCTGCCCGGATCGAGCGCGGTCACGGATTCATCGCTGCCTGGTCCGGTCCCGGCAGGCGCTTTTTCGCGGCGCTCCGACGCCTCCCCGAGCGGAGGCTCCCTGGAAGAAAGAGCGCCTGCGGTGCGGCCGGCACCGGCTCGGTCGATGCGGATCAGGTCGGCATCGATTTCGCCGTCCGCCGACATCACCGCGGCGCGCTCCAGACAGTTCTCCAGCTCGCGCACATTGCCGGGCCAGTGGTGCTGTGCCAGACGTCGCTGCGCCGCCGCCGTCAGGGTCAGCGGCCGGCCCTGGACGAGGACCAGCCGGTCGAGTAGATGGCGGGCGATCTCCGCCAGATCCTCCATGCGCTCCCGCAGCGGCGGCGGCAGGATGGGCATGACGTTGAGGCGGTAGTAGAGGTCTTCGCGGAAGTCGCCGCTCTCCACCGCCAGCTCTAGGTTGCGATGGGTCGCCGCGATCAAGCGCACATCCACCTTCAGGGTGCGGCCGCCGCCGACGCGCTCCAGTTCGCCTTCCTGCAGCACGCGCAGCAGCTTGGCCTGAAAGGCTGGCGAGATTTCGCCGATTTCATCGAGAAACAAGGTGCCGCCGTCGGCCATCTCGAAGCGGCCCTTGCGCAAATTCACGGCGCCGGTAAAGGCGCCCTTCTCGTGGCCGAACAGTTCGGACTCGAGCAGGTTCTCCGGCAGCGAGGCGCAGTTCAAGCGCACGTAGGGCCCGCGCGCGCGCGGCGAATTGTAGTGGATGGCATTGGCGATCAGCTCCTTGCCGGTGCCGGTCTCGCCGCGGATCAGCACCGTGGTCGGCCATTTCGAGACCATGCGGATCTGCTCGAAGATGCGGCGCATCGCCGTCGAACGCCCGACCAGATTGTCGAAGCCGTGACGCTGGCGCACGGTGCGCCGCAGCGTGTCGCGCTCCTCGGCCAGCGACTTGCGTTCCAGCGCGACATCGAGCGAGAGGCGCACGCTCTGGCCGATCAGGTTGGCCACCATCTCGACGAAGCGCAGCCGCTCCGGCAGCAGGGCGTCGTCCGCTGCGTCGGGCTGCACCGCGAGCACACCTTGCAGCGTTCCGCCCACATGGATCGGCACGGCGATGAAGGGCAGATCCTGTTCGTACAGCCCGAGTCGATTGAGAAAACGCGGCTCGTCGGCGAGCCGGGCGATGGCGATGGTGCACCCGCCCGCGAGTATCTCGCCGATCAGGCCCTCGCCCGCCTGGTAACGCACCGGCTGATAGCGTTCGCTGTCGAGGCCATGGACGGCGTGTACGCAGAGGTCGCCGGCGTCGGGATCGAGCACGCTGACCATGCCGCGACTCAAGTGGCCGCTCATCTCCAGCGTGCGCAGAACCTCGCGCAGCGTCAGATGGAAGTCCAGCGAGCGCGACAAGATCTGCGAGACACGGAACAAGGTCTCGTAGTGGATGCGCAGCAGCTCGGACGAACGAGGATCGCTCATGGGCGGCGTTTCACCGGCAACACCACGCGCAACCGGCAACCCGCGGCCTTGACGGGGTCTATCTCGATCGTGCCGCCATGATCCGCCGCGACCTGCTGGGCAGCCGCGAGACCGGTACCCAGATGTCGGCGCTTGGTGCTGTAGAAAGGCTCGAACACTTTGAGCTGCAGCGCGGAGGGAATGCCCGGACCGCTGTCCTCGATCACGACTTCGACGCTGCCCAACCGGGCCCGGGTGATCACCGAGAGTTCCCGCTCGCGCCAGCCGCGACCGCTCATGGCTTCGATGGCATTGTCGACCAGCGCCTTGAACAGGGAGCGCAACTTGTTCGGCTGGCCGTGCAGCGCCGGCAACATCGCTTGCGGCTTCCAGGTGACCCGGACGCCCGCGGCCAGCAGACGGCCGGTGGCGAGATCGAGCGCATCGCGCAGCAATTCATTGACATTGGCCGAACCGTCCGGCTCGCGCGTTTCGGCGGGAATCATGGCGCGCAATTCGGTCAACGCCTGCTGGCCGACGCCGATGGCATCGGAGAGCGCCAGCACCATCGGGTCGGTCTCACCGCTGCGCCGGGCCAGCATGCCGACCACCGAGGCCATCATGTTGACCGGCCCTTCGAGCCGAAAGGTCGCCGCCGACAAGCTTTCGCGCAGGGCCGAGGCGCGATCTTCCTCGGCCATCGCCGCCTGCAGATCGGCGAAGCGCACCCGTTCCTGCTGCGTCCGCAGGCGAGTGATCTCCATCGCCACCAGCAACAGGTAATCGCGGCCGCCGCCGGCGAAAAAGGCATCCGCCTCGCCGTCGTCCTCGCGCACGCGGCTGCCGGAGCAGGAGAACCAGCGCGGCGGCTTGCCGCCGGGAGGATCGATGCGCACTTCGAGATCGATGAATTCGTAGCCGGAACTGCGTCGCCCTGCCACCGCCTCGACCTCCAGATCGGCGCGAATTGCGCTCATCAGCATCGGCGCCGGTTCGGCCATGTCCAGATCGGCCTGCAGCTTCTTGTACTCGTGGTTGTCGAGCACGACGCGGTCATCGACGTCGAGCAGCGCGATCACCACCGGCGCCGCATCGATCACCGATTCGAGCAGCGTCTTCTGGTTCTTCACCTGGCACTCGAGACGATGCATCGCGGTGACGTCGCGATGCATGCCGAGATAGTTGTGCACTTCGCCGGCGGCATTCACCACCGGCGAGATGTTCACTTCCGCCAGGTACCGGCTGCTGTCGCGACGGCGGTTGATCAGGCGCCCGCTCCAGGACTCGCCGCTGGTGATCTTCTGCCACAGCGACTGGTAGAGCGCGGGCGGCGTGATCTTGTCGGAGAGCATGGATTCGTTCCGGCCGATCGCCTCTTCGGCGCCGTAGCCGGTGACGCGGGTGAAGGCGGGATTGACGTAAAGGATGTTGCCTTGCGTGTCGGTGATCGAGATCGCGATATCGGCCTGATTCACGGTGTGCTGGAACAGCGCCGCGGGGATGCCGGCCGATGTTACCTCGGTAGCATCGGCAACCACCGTCTTGCCATCTCTCTTGTTCATAACCCGGCATCCCCGCATCGCACATTTGTCGGAGTTTGAGCAGATTCCGTGCCGGGCTCGGCGTCACAGCGGCGCAACCCGGCAATCCGCCAAGCCCGTCATCGCGACTGCCACGGCCTGCGACCTCGCAGTGACAGAAGCGCGGCAATCCGCGATTGCTCCGCCTGCGGCGCGCAGACCGTACCCGTTCGGGCATCCCATCGAATGGAAGCCCCGGTGGGACGGGCCATTTCGTTGTTTGTCGTGTTTGTCGGAGTTGCGACAGCCGCGGGGCTCGCGGCGAAGATCGCGCCGCGCTGACGACTCCCATGCTGGTGCGGGATTGCGGCGGCTCGCCCCACTTTGGGGAATCGCTTGGGGCTTTGGCACAGAACCTGCTGTGGCAATGGCAAACGAACCAGCCGCCATGCCATGAATCCCGCCACCCATCCTTTGCCGGTCGCACCGAAACCGCGAACGCTGCTGCACG
>JAKAMD010000301.1 GCA_021823875.1 Pseudomonadota bacterium
GCTTAACGGCGCGTCCGAGCTCCAACGCGTAGTTAGGTGGCGTCGGCCTAACGCCTGATCGCATCGTAGTAGCTGGTATCCGTTAGAACATCGTGCCCGCGCCTCCGGAGAATCAAGTAAAGGTCGCTCGCAATATCCTTCGCCTGTGAACGAAGCAGCTGGGCCTCTCTAAGAGTATGCGCGCTGCTGTTTATTACGCCGTGCGACAGGTCGTTTCGGAACCGATACAGCTTCCCAAACCCTTTGAATCGTCGCCGAACCTTCGCGTTCACGCCGCGTAGACGAAGCTCCTTAAGACTCACGGCCTTGGACCGCGCGACGAACTCGTTGTAGAAAAACGCCAGCTTATCCTGAAGACCTGGATACGGTTTGCCCAAGAACCCTTTCATGTGACCTTCGAGGCCCAGCTGCTCAAAGATGTGATTCAGGTTTGCTTCAACGTAGAATCCGGCGAAGAGGATGACGACAGTGCAGTTGCATAGCAGCGTCTCCTGACCCTCACTGATGGCCCGATTCAGAGCTTGCCAACTCGTGGCAATCAGAATGGGCGCGTGTCGGCCTCCCTCTGGCACCTTGACCTCGCTGTAGCCTGCGCTACTTTAGCCGCCTAACGTGCTAGCTCAGGGGCGCGCCGCTTGCGGCGCGTCCCTTGGAGCGGCGGGTTATACGGCTATGCATTGCGAATGCTGCGGCGAGCAAGGCAATGGCACCGACGACTGAAATAACAACAAATTCAATGACCGAAATGCTCACGCCAACAGAAAGCTTCGGATCTTGGTACCCGTATGTGATGTAGTAGTGCCCAAACATAACTACCTCACTGAACAGAGTGCCCACAACGAAGGCCAATACAAGAGGCCAGGGACGAAAGCCTTTCCTCTCACGCTGTTGCGCAATAGCCCCACCAATTGCGCCAAGCAGCGCCAGAATTAGCACGACAAGAGAAATGCTGCCTTCGCGGGAGAGACTATATGTGGCCGGAAGACAGAGCGCTCCAGCGAGGGTTGCATACGCGAATGGTGTCATGCCGTATAACGTTCACGCCCACCGGCGCGCGGCTGCGATGATAAACCAAGGCACGGTGCTTCCCGCGCGTCCGAGTGGGGCGTGGGGTTAGGCGGCCGGTGTCTATTTGACCTTTGCAAGCCAGTGCGCATTATCCGTATCCATGCGTGCTTGAATCGCCTGCCAGTCTGACAGAATCTCTGTCTTTGGGTCATTGCCTCGTTTCCCCCTGATCCCGCAAGGACTCCACGACAGATAAACCAGGACGTATATCCGTGGTTCATCTTCGGTCTCGAAAATGACGGCGTCTGGATCGCGCCGCAATGCCACTGGGAAGACCTCCCTCCGATGCAGTGGGTGCTTTGGACCAATCTGCTTATGAAGCGCATCAATGAAGATGCCCACCGTTTCGAGGTACGGCATCGTCCAAGGGGCGCGAATTTCAAGCGTGGAATCCGACATGCACGTAGGCCGACTAACGTTTTGGTGAGCGGCGGGCCGCTACGATCCTGAATTGTGGCACAGCGCTTCCGGCCCGTCCGCTCGACCTAAAGTTGGGCGCACGATGCAAAGAATAGGTGCTCTCTTAGCGATCAAGCGAGATATGATGGGGATCGCCAAACTCGCAATAGGCAGCCCTTGTCCCGGTCAGTTTGTCTGCCGTTTTCCCCAATACCCTACCAACAAATCCTAGATCTTTCCCCTTCTCATAGCAGCCGTGAGTCAATCTAGCGAACTCTGGGCACACAATGTTTGTCGTATTGCCGTTTATATCAGTAACGACGGTCACATCGCCGCCAAGAATATGACAATAAACTGTGCTTGCAGACATAAAGGGTCCTTCATTCTGGGTAGAGCCTTGAGATTCCACGCCCTCTAAACGGCGAAGCGCCTAACGTTCAATGAACTTCCGAAAAACCAAATATCACGGAGGGTCAGTCTACGCTCGGCGAAAAGAACTTGCAAAAACAAGGCATTCGGCATACTGTATAAACGTACAGTCTGTGTTGATAGGTTTGGGGAGGGCTAAGTGCTTGATCTAACACAACCTGAAACCTTGCGTGCGCAGAAACCGCGCTTGCTGCAGCAGGTGCACGAGGCCATACGTCGGCTGCATTACAGCCGCCGCACCGAGGAGGCGTACGTTCACTGGATCAAGCGCTTTATCTTCTGGAGCGGCAAGCGCCATCCGGCTTCGCTGGGGGAAGCGGAGGTGAGCGCTTTTCTCAGTCATCTTGCGGTCGAGCTCAATGTCGCCGCCGCGACGCAGAATCAGGCGCTCGCGTCTTTGCTGTTCTTGTACAAGCAGGTCATGGGCATCGAGCTGCCTTGGATGGATGCCATGGTGCGTGCGAAACGGCCGGTGCGCTTGCCGGTGGTGCTGTCCCCCGGCGAGGTGGCGGCCTTGCTGGCGCAGCTCGACGGCGTGCACGGCCTGATGGCAGGCATCCTCTACGGCTGCGGCTTGCGGCTGATGGAGTGCTTGCGGCTGAGGGTGAAGGACGTGGACTTCGCCTATCGCCAGATCCTGGTGCGCGACGGCAAGGGCGAGAAGGACCGGGTGACGATGTTGCCCGAGCGCCTGGTGCAAGCGCTGCACACGCAGCTCGGCGCGGCGAAGCGCCTGCATGCGATCGATTTGCGCGAAGGCTACGGCGAAGTCCATTTGCCCTATGCGCTCGCGCGCAAATATCCGCGCGCCGGTTATGAGTGGAGCTGGCAGTACGTATTTCCGTCGAAGAGCCGTTCGGTCGATCCCGAGGACGGGGTGATCCGCCGTCATCACTTGGACGAATCGGTGCTGGCGCGCGCCCTCAAGCAAGCCGCGCGCGATGCCGGGATCGTCAAGCGCGTAAGCGCGCACGTGCTGAGACATTCGTTCGCCACGCACCTTCTGCAAAACGGCTACGACATCCGCACGGTGCAGGAATTGCTCGGCCATGCCGACGTTTCCACCACGATGATCTATACCCACGTGCTGAACAAGGGCGGACGCGGGGTGCGCAGCCCGCTTGACGGGGGCAGTTTGGATGCGCCGGCTCGCGCCGAGCAGCCGCGCGCCGTCTATCGCCCGCAGGCGCAGGCGGCGCAGGCAAACCCCTGAAGTCCCGGCGCAAGAACTCAGGCGGGAGCTCGCCGGTCTAAGCGTAGAATGCAGCCTTTCGCCCGAACCCCGACGGACCCCATGCAGAATTCCACCAGTTCCATCGTCACCCCCGCCCAGACGCAGCTTTTTTCCACCGCCGAATCCTGCCTGCTCGCGCCCTACGACCTCGGCGCGGGCAAGCTCGAGCGCGTGTTCGGCACGATCCTGGCGCACAAGATCGATTACGCGGACCTGTACTTCCAGTACGTGCGCTCCGAGGGCTGGAGCCTGGAGGAGGGCATCGTCAAGGCGGGCAGCTTCAACATCGAGCAGGGCGTGGGGGTGCGCGCGATTTCGGGCGAGAAGACGGCGTTCGCTTTTTCCGACGACATCAGCCTGGTGGCGCTCGAAGATGCGGCGAAGGCGACGCGCGCGATCGCCCAACGCGGCCAGAACGGCCGCGTTCGCGTCGCGGGCGGGCAGGAGGGGCGCGCGCACGGCCGCGGCGCGGTCGCGCGGCGCGGCGCCGGGCGCGACCTGTACCGCCCGGCCGATCCGCTCGCTTCGCTCGCGGATGCGGACAAGGTGCGCCTGCTCGAGCGGCTCGAGGCGCATGCGCGCGCGCTCGACCCGCGCGTGGTGCAGGTGATGGCGGGGCTCGCGGGTGAATACGAGGTGGTGCTGGTGGCGCGCTCCGACGGCCTGATGGCCGCCGACGTGCGCCCGCTGGTGCGCCTGTCGCTCACCGTGATCGCCGAGGAGAACGGCCGGCGCGAGCAGGGCAGCGCCGGCGGCGGCGGGCGCTTCGACTACGCCTATTTCGACGACGCGCGCCTGCGCGAGTTCGCCGGCATGGCAGTGGACCAGGCCCTCGTGAACCTGCGCGCGCGGCCGGCGCCGGCGGGCAGGATGACGGTGGTGCTCGGGCCGGGCTGGCCCGGGATACTCCTGCACGAGGCGATCGGCCATGGCCTCGAAGGCGATTTCAACCGCAAGGGCAGCTCGGCTTTCTCCGGGCGCGTCGGCGAGCGCGTCGCGGCCAGGGGCGTCACCGTGGTCGACGACGGCACCATCCCCGACCGGCGCGGGTCCCTGAACATCGACGACGAGGGCAACACCAGCCAGCGCACGGTGCTGATCGAGGACGGCATCCTGCGCGGCTACATGCAGGACAGCCTGAACGCGCGCCTGATGGGCGTGCCGGTCACCGGCAACGGCCGGCGCGAGTCCTATGCGCACAGCACACTGCCGCGCATGACCAATACCTATATGCTCAACGGCGAGCGCGAGCCGCAGGAGATCATCGCCTCGGTCAAGCGCGGCCTGTACGCGGTCAACTTCGGCGGCGGGCAGGTCGACATCACCAACGGCAAATTCGTGTTCTCGGCCTCCGAGGCTTACCTGATCGAGGACGGCAAGGTCACGCACCCGGTGAAGGGCGCCACGCTGATCGGCAACGGCCCGGACACGCTCACGCGCGTGAAAATGATCGGCAACGACATGCACCTCGACACCGGCGTCGGCA
>JAKAMD010000302.1 GCA_021823875.1 Pseudomonadota bacterium
GACCGGCATCTTCTCTCGCCTGCCGCAAATCGCGCTCACGGTGGTTGGCTCGTTCCTGCTGGTGCTGAGCATGTTGCGCGGCTTCGGCTGCATCGAATCGCTGTTGCGCGCGACCAAGCGCGTCGCCTTCCGGTCGCCGCACGCCATTCCGCAGTCGGCGGTGGTCGGCTCGATGTGCGTCGGCATGGTGAGCGGCTCGGGCGCCGCCAACGCCATCACCATCGGCTCGGCGACCATCCCGGCGATGATCGGCTCCGGCATTCCGCCGGCGACCGCGGCGGCGATCGAATCGGCCTCCTCGCTCGGCGGCCAATTGATGCCGCCGGTGATGGGCATTGCGGCCTTCCTGATGGCCGAATTCCTCGGCGTGGACTACTTCCAGGTGGTCGCGCGCGGCTGGGTGCCGGCGTTGATCTATTACGCCACGGTCGCTACCTCGGTCTATCTGCTAGCGATCCAATTCAAGACGCGCATCGTCATCACGAAAATGGACGGCCTGGGCTGGCGCGACCTGGTCAACCTGGCGGCATTCATCTGCACGGTCGGCGGCCTCGTCGGCCTGATGGCGGTGCTTTTCCTCGCGCCGATGTTTGCCGCGCTTTACATGTTCTGCATCGTCGGCAGCGTGCTGGTCGTGATCCATGTTCTGGACTTGTTGCGGAGCGGCCGGATGTCGCTCGACAAATTGATCGCGCCGATCCGCCTGTTCCTCGATTCCTATATGGAGATGATCTGCGATCTGGCGTTGTTGCTGGCGACTTTGTCGATCATGACCGCAGCGCTGGTGATCACCGGCGTGCCGACCAAGCTCGGTGCCCTGCTGATGGAGGCTGCGGGCGTCAATCTCGCCGCCATGGTGCTCATGGCCTTCATCTTCGGCGCCATCCTCGGCACCGGCCTGCCGCCGGCGCCAACCTACATCCTGGTCGCGATCGTGATCGCACCGCCGATGATCCAGGCCGGCATCAATCCTTGGGTGGTGCATTTCTTTGCCTTCTTCCTCGCCTGCTTCGGCGAGCTCACCCCGCCGACCTCGCTGGTCGCCGCTGTCACCGCGAAAATCGCCAACGCGTCGTTCTACCGCGTGCTCAACCGGGCGATGCAGGTTTGCATTTCGCTGTTCACCCTGATGGTCGCCGTGTTCGTGCACCCGGAGCTTGTGATCAAGCCAGGAATCGAGCAGATCGGCGCCGCCTTGTTGGTTGGTGTTGCAACCATCGGCTTTTCGTTCAGCTTCCAGGCCCGCTTCTCTGATGTACGCCCGGTCGACCTGGGCGTTCGGGCCGGGATAGCGGCGTTCGCGCTAGTGGCGCTGTTCGTGCCCAACTACACCATCGCCACGGCGGCCTGCCTGCCGGTGCTGTTGGCGATCGGCTATTGGGTGGTGTACCGGCGCAGGCATGAAGCGGGCGAGCCCGAGGTGGTCGAACTCGATGCGGCGGTACTGGGGCCGGCGACGGCCGGCAGCGGCGCGCTCGGTACTATGAGCTGAGCATCGGCGAAACGGGCGGTACGCGGGGGGTCACACCACCCGCGCCGCCCACAACACGATCTGCTTCGCCACCTGGGCAAAGGCGTCGTTGAGCGCAGCCACTGCGGCCGGCCCCGTGGTCGACAGCGCCGGCACGGACGCGCGGAAGACGCGCGCGGTCATGATGCGGCCGCTGCTCTGGCGCACGATCTTGACGGCGATCTCCACCACCGCGCTGTGGTCGGCGACGGAAATGTCGAAGGCGCGCAGTTCGCTCACCAGCACGTAGTCGGAGGCGATCCGGTCGGCCGGCAGGCCGACCCGGCGCAGCCAGTTGGCGTTCTCGAACGACTGCAACAGGCGCGCCTGCACCAGCTTGGGCAGCCGGTCCTCCCATTGCGCGCCGGACAGCGCGGCGGTCTCGCCCGGGCGCGGGCGCACCACAATCCGGTCGCCGTCGAGGGCGGCGAGCGCGATCGGTTCGGCGATGACGAGCTGGCCGCGCGGCTGACGGGCATGATGCGGGAATGATCCGGCGGCGGCGAGATCGAAGGCCGGCGGCGGCGTCGGGGTAATCAGGCCGCCAAGCCCACCGGCGCAGCCGGCAAGCGCCAGCGCCGCCAGCATGGCCAAGGCCGACACGCCTCCCCTGAATCGACGCCCTATCACCTGTACCGCACCCCATATTCCGACAGGACGCGACTCCGACTCACCTGCCAAGCCCCGCCCATTCTATAGGCCGGTCCTCGCCGCAAGCCCACCCGCCATTAGCTCACATATAGGGCATCTGGCTCAAGCGATGCCGGTAAGCCTGCCTTGCCCGTCCTGCATGCCCACGCCGGCCCGGGCCGCGGTTGTCCCGGCGGCGGCGCGCAACGAAACGGCTGCGCGGGTGGCGCGCGCCCTCACCGGCTGCCGTTATAGGACGGCAGCGAGGAACCGCTGCCGCCCCAGATCAGCCGGCTCGGATTGCGGTCGAGGTTTTCGACCGCGCGGTTGATGGTGCGCAGCGTGCGGTGGGCGTCGGCCGACAATTGATCGATCTGGCGCGCGCCCGAGCGCGTCAGCTGATTGACGCCGGTGGTGATCTCGGCGGTACGGGTGTCGAGATGATCGGCCAGCGTCTTGATCGATTTGGCCGCCTCGTTGATCTCGCCGCTCTTGCCGTCGGCGCCGCCGGCCAGGTTCTGCAGGCCCTCGGCGATCTTGTCGATGCGATCGGAATTGCGCGACAGCGCCGCCGAGAACTTGTCGATGTTGTTGAGCGCGCTATCGATCTGCTTGGAATTGTCGGCCAGCGTCTTGGTGAAGGTATCGATATTGACCAGCGCGCTATGCAGCGTCTTCTGGTTCTCGGCGATGAAATTGTCGAGCCGGTTGAGCGCGTCGCGCGCGGCCTGGGTGATGTCCTGGGTGGCGCCGGGCGGCGCGGTCAGCACCGGCGGATTGGTGGCGCTGCCGACCAAGGCCGGCTTGTCCGGGCTGCCGCCCTTGAGCGAGAGCGAAGCGATGCCGGTGAGCCCCTGGAACTCGAGGCTGACCTGGGTGTCGGCACGCACCGCCACCGATTTCTCAATCGAAATAGTGGCGACCACCTGCTCGGGCTTCTGCGGATTGAGGCTGAGGCCGGTCACCTCGCCCACCCGGATGCCATTGAACAGCACGCTGCCGCCGGTGCGCAGGCCCGACACCGAACCGTCGAACACGATCTGGTAGGTGGCGCGCTCGCCGTGCGCGCCGATGTTCTGGAACCAGTAGACGAAGCCGAACGCGCCGATCACCACCGCCAGGGTGAACAGTCCGATCAGCACGTAGTTGGCCTTGGTCTCCATCATTCAACTCCGAAAGTCAGATTCGTACCGTCGCCTCGGTCACATGACCCACGCGCGAACGCTTGCCGTGGAAATAGGCCCTGAGCCAGGGATGCTCGGAGGCGAGCATCGTCTCCATGGTGCCGGCCGCGATCACCTTATGGTCGGCGAGCACCGCGATACGGTCGCAGACCGTGTGCAAACTGTCGAGATCGTGCGTGACCATGAACACCGTAATGCCCAAAGTGCGCTGCAATGTGGCGATCAGGCTGTCGAATTCGCCGGCGCTGATCGGGTCGAGGCCGGAAGTCGGCTCGTCCAGGAACACGATGTCGGGGTCGAGCGCCAGCGCCCGCGCCAGCGCCACGCGCTTGGTCATGCCGCCGGAGAGTTCCGACGGGAACTTCTCCAGGGTGCTGGCATCGAGCCCGACCATCTCCAGCTTGGCGATCGCCAGTTCGTCGAGCAGCCGCTGCGACACTTTCAGATATTCGCGGACCGGGAACTGCAGGTTCTCGCGCACCGTCAGCGATGAGAACAGCGCGCCCTGCTGGAACAGCACGCCCCAGCGCCGTTCGATGCGCTGCCGCTCTTCCTCGGTGCAGGCGGTCAGATCGGTGCCGAGCACCTTGATCGAGCCCGCGCGCCGCGGCAGCAGGCCGATGATGGTGCGCATCAGCACCGACTTGCCGGCGCCGGAACCGCCGACGAAGCCGAGGATCTCGCCGCGATAGACGTCGAGATCGACATGGTCGAGCACGATGTGGTCGCCGAAGCCGACCACCAGATCGCGCACCTCGATCACGACGTCCCGGTGTCCGTTGCCCGCCATCGCTCACATCCCGATCGAGGCGAAGAAGATGGCGAAGAAGCCGTCGAGCACGATCACCAGGAAGATCGACTCGACCACCGAGGCCGTCGTCTGCAGGCCGAGCGATTCGGCGCTGCCCTTGACGTTCATGCCTTCCACGCAGGCGACCACGCCGATCACCAGCGCCATGAACGGCGCCTTGATCATGCCGACCTCGAACGTCTTGAGGTCGATCGCCTCCTTCAGCCGTTGCAGGAAGATGTCGGGTGCGATGCCGCCATAGAGCCAGGCCACCAGCCCGCCGCCATAGAGCGCGGCCATCGAGCCGAGGAAGGTCAGGATCGGCACGCCGATCACCAGCGCGATGATGCGCGGCAGGATCAGAACCTCGGTCGGATCGAAGCCCATGGTGTGCAGCGCGTCGATCTCCTCGCGCATCTTCATGGTGCCGAGTTCGGCGGTGTAGGCGCTGCCCGAGCGGCCGGCCACCATGATGCAGACGATCAAGACG
>JAKAMD010000303.1 GCA_021823875.1 Pseudomonadota bacterium
TGCCAGCCGGCGGCAAAGGCCGCGTCGATCGCGACCGGATCTCGCGCCGATTCACCGGTCAGCGCGCGCCGTGCCGCGTTGATCTCGGACGTCACGCATTGCCAATCGAGCAGGGTCTGCGTGATGCGCGGCCAGTCCGATGGGGCGGCGCCGTAGTGCCAGGCGCACACGCCGTCCTTGCTGGTTCCGGGAAAGATCGTGCCGGGCATGGGGCACTGGTGCGCGGTGCAGGCAAAGCGTGGGGGCGGCCTTTGGTCCGGCAGCGGTTCGTCGTCGACGCGGCCGCCGCGGTAGTGCGCTGTCTCGTCGAAGTTTGGTCTTGCGGCCATGGCCTCAGTCCTCCGCGTGGTACTTGCCTTCGTGAACCTTGGCCCAGTTGCTGGGCAGGATGAGCCACTCGAGCTCGATCACGAACGCTGGTTTGTTGGGGTCGCGCGACTGCACGCGGCCGGTGAGGAAGCGGCTCTGCCCGACGTAGGCGAAGAGCTTTCGGAAGTACAGCAGCCCCTGCTCCTTGAAGCGCCAGCCCTTCTCGACCGCGGTCTCGCGCCAGCGCGTCTGCAGGTGCTCGCGGCGCGTCTTGTGCCACTTCTTCGGGTCGTGCTGCGGCATGGCTGGAAGCACCTCGCGCCACAGGGCGAGGATCTCGAGGTGCGGGCAGTCCGGCGGTTCCGCGGGCGGGTTATCCACAGGTCCTGCAAGGTCCTCGGCGGGCGACGAGGACGAGGTACCGGAGGTACCGGTATTTATTAATCCCTGTCCCTTCTCTGTCCCTGTCCCTGTCCCTGTCCCTTGGGATCCCTGTGGGATGTCTTCTGGTGTCCCTGTGGGATTCCCCGTAGGAGTCCGTGCGGCATCCCCGGAGGAATCCCCGGGCGGCAACAACGCATGCTTGCGGAGCAACGTTCTGGATGCTGGGTCGAGTTCCTTCAGGGACTCCAGCGAGCTCCTGATCTGGTCGTCGATCGCAGCCGGATCGAACTCGGCGCCCCAGCGCTTGGCGTTGCCGGCGCCGGACTTGCGGCGCTGTGCGAGTTTCTCGATCCACGCCTCCAGCGCCTTGGCCGCAACCATGCGGTGATACAGGCGCCCGTCGCTGCACTTGATCCAGCCGTACAGAGCGACCTCGCGCACGCGCTTCCAGCCTCGGATGTCGCGGCCGAACTCGGCAAGGCGGGCCAGCGCGATGTCGTCATCAGGCACGGATGCCGCCGGCACCTGGTGGTAAGCCTTCAGCCAAAGCGTGACCGCGGCGCGCCACTGTGCATCGTCGGCGCGCGCGTGGAACTCGCTGTTGAACAGGCGAGCTATGTCCACCGGCATGAACGGGAAGTCCTGCAGATTGCAGTCGGCTGGCGTGAGCGGCGCGGGCGCAATGCCGGCCAGCACGGATGAATCAGGCACGCTGGTGCCCTCCTACGTTTTGTGTCGGCGTCTTTCTACTCGTCAGGCCGTGCTGGTGCGCGACATTTCGCGTGGGGGAATGGGCCCATGGATCGGGCTCGCAGCGCCAAAAGAAATCGATCGCGCGGATCAGCAGCCACACCAGCGCGACTGAAGCGAGGAGGAAAAACAGGAAGTGCAGCATCACGCACTCCCCTCGCAGTCGCCAACCGGATCCATGTAGAACGCTTTCATGCGCACGTACTGCGCCTGCCACCAGGCGTGCGCCTCGGTTCCTTCGAGGTGAGGGTTGGGCTGCTCGACGTGCGCTTCACAGAAGCGCTGCGCTGCGCGATCGGCGTCGGCACAGATCGAGTGCCGGGAGATGACTTGTTCGTTCATGCGGCGGACCATGGCCAGAGGCGTTGCTCTCTGCGATCGACAACTAGCAGCACAAGCCCGAGCGCGAGCCATGCGCCGGCCCAGAACCACACACCTGCTACTACCCACACGCTGCTGTTCGTGATGCAGGCCCAGTACGCGAGATAGGCGCGAGTCATGCGGCCGCCGTCTTCGTCACCGACTTGAGAAGCGCCTGCAGCTGCGGCAGCATGTCGTTGAGCTGCGCAACCGCCCTCTTCTGCTTGGCGTCGTCGTCCTCGAGAAAGGCCTCGATGAGCCAGTAGATCGGCCGCTTGTCGCCGGTGGCGCGGATCAGCGCCGGCAACTGGTGCAGCGGGAAGTGCACCTGATCGTTCGGGTTGTCGGCCAGCTTGCGCGAGAGCTCGGAGCTGGTCATGTCGATGTCGGCCGCTACGGATTTCAGAGCACGTCCGCACCCGTACACGCTGGCCTTGACGACGTCGCGGAACTCCGGAAACTGTTCGGTGAGGCCCGCTTCGAAGTTGATCTCTACCTGTCGCATGGAACCCCCTGAGGGAAACATTCAGTGACTTTCAGCTCCACCGAAATGCAAAATTTTTTGCATGAGCAGAGCCGGCACACTCGATTCACTCCGCCTTGGGATGGCTGTCGGTCGCCTCTTTTTCAGCGACCAGCGCCTGCAGCTTCAGTGCGTCATCGGCACCGGTCGCGACTTCGCCGGCTTCCCAGCGCGACAAGCGCGGCTGCGGGATCCCGGTGACTCGCGCAATCTCGGACTGGCTCATGCCCCACCGCTCGCGCAGGCGCTTGATCAGGGCCTGCGTTGCACTGCTGGGCTTGTCGGTTTCGGGGAGTGTTCTATGCGGCATGCGCTTTATTATGCGCTCGCGCATAGAAAAAGCAATGCGGAACCGTATTAGTCGGAAATGCATAGTCCGACTGTGGAACCAAGGGAACTGCTGAGAGCGCTGATGCAACGCTCGGGCGACAGCCCGTATTCGCTCGCCCGCAAGCTGGGCGACGTGCGCAAGCAGCCGACCCTGCACCGATTTCTTGAAGGTGTGGCCAAGGAGCCGAAACGCTCCACGCTTCAGCCGGTGGCGGACTTCTACCAGGTGCCGCTGGACGCCTTCTACGATCCGACCATCGCCGACACAGTCGCCCGGTTCGCGCTGATCGATGGGCCGCAGGACTCACCGAAGAGGAACCCGGAGCTGATCAGGCAGATCATTCGCGATAACCCCCAGCTCGGATACGCCGGGAAGCCAACGCCAGCCGAATTCACGATCCCGCAGTACGAGGCCGGCGGCTCAATGGGCCGCGGCCTGGTGCTCGAGGAGCTGCCGCCCGGCTTGATCAAGAGCTGGCGTGTCGATCACGACTGGCTGCGCCTGAACGTGCGCACGCACACGGGCGTCGGCAACCTGTGCATCGTCACTGGCTTCGGCCCGTCGATGCGCGGCATGTACAACCCGGGAGATCCGCTGCTGGTCGATCGCGGCGTGACGAGCGTCGACTCGGACGGCGTCTTCTTCTTTCGAGTCGGGGACCATGGCTTCATCAAGATGCTGCAGCGCATCCCGACGGCCGGCGGCCTGATCATCCGCGCCAAGTCGAAGAACCCGGACTACGACCCGTTCGACATCACGGCCGAGATGGACTTCCAGGTGTTCGGCAAGGTGCTCACCGTGTGGAAGAGCGAGCAGCTGTGACGCTGGCCGCGCCCGTGCGGATCGCGGGCGAGAACTGAAGGAGAAGCATGCGCTCCATACTTGTTGCGACCGTGGCCGCCGCCCTGCTCGGGTGTGCCGGCAGCAGACCAATCACCCCGGAGCAGCGGGCGGCAATCATGCAGTACACCCTGCAGCAACAGCAGCTCCAGCAGCAGCAGGCCAACGATCTCGCCAACACCTACACCGCGCCGATGCGGGCACTCCCGCCGACGCCACAGCCGTTCACGTGCACGTCCCGCACCGTGCTCGGCACGACAACGACCGACTGCAAATAGCCGTCCGCCCTGCCCTCATGTAGCCCGCCTCGCGCGGGCTTTTTGTTGCCCATACGTATCCGCATAGGTAATCGCTGAGCTGATTTCTATGCGCTGCCGCATTGCTTTTTCTATACGTTCTCGCATAATCCATTCAGTCGCCCACCAACAGGGCGCCAGGAGAGATAGATGAACACAGCCACAGCCGAACGCCTGAGCAGCAACCAGCTGCCATACGTCGTGGTCGCGAACGCTGGCTGCGACGACGAGCGCGTCGTGAGCGAGCACCGCACGTACGGCGAGGCGTGCGCCTTCAATAGCGACATGGACACGGACGTCATGAAGCGGCGCGCCGACGGTTCGCTGACGACGGAGTTCTGATCGTGGCGCGCGCGCAATCCCCGAACCAGCGGCGCATCGCGACCGCGCTCAAGCTCGCCGCGGCGCTCAATAAGGCCGCCGACTTGACGACCGAGTTCATGAAGGCGCATCGCGAGTGCGGCGACGACCCGAAGGCCGGCGACCGCAACAGCACGCATCGCCTTCGCGATGAGATGCGTGAGCTCGGCGGCTGGCTTGAAAGCTCCGCCAAGACGTGGCCGACGGGAGCCGCATCGTGAGCGCCGTCCTCGACCGCTTCGAACAGCAAGACCGCGAGCGCGCAGCAGCTCAAGTGCTGCTGGCCAAGCTGTTCGCGCAGGCCGTGCAGCGCGGCGACGTCAACGCGCCGGCCCTGTTCGCGCGCCGCCGCACGAGCAACCCCACCACACGCACCGTCGCCGACGTAATCGAGGATGCGATCACCTACCGCGACTTCGCGTCGCGCGCGATGCAGATCCTGGTGAAC
>JAKAMD010000304.1 GCA_021823875.1 Pseudomonadota bacterium
TCGCCGACAATTCTTCCATGGCGGCCGAGGTCTCCTCCAGGCTGGCGGCCTGCTCCTCGGTGCGCTGCGAGAGATCGGTGGTGCTGGTGGCGATTTCGGCCGAGGCACTGGTCACCTCCCGGCCGGAAGCCTTGATCTCGGCGATGGTCCGGCTGACCTTTTCGGCCATCTCCGCGACGGCCTGGGCGATCTGCCCGACCTCGTCCTTGCGGTCACGGCCCGGTACCTCGATGGCGAAGTTGCCGCGCGCAACTTTCTCCAAGGGATGCACCAGCGCCCGTAGCGGCTTGGCGATGCTGACGGCGCCGAACACCGCCGAACCGACCATCACCAAAGCGGCCAGCAACCCAATCGTCAAATTGATGCGACCGGACGACGTGAAACTCTTGTCCACGGCGGCGAAACCGGCCTGGGCTTCGGCGCTTGCATGATCGTTGAGCGTACGGATGTTGCTTTCAATGGACTGGACGATGGGAGGCAGCTGTTTGAACTTGTCTTGCGCATCGGATGATGCTTTCAAGGACGCATTCGTGTCGTCCGTGCTCATCGATTTCAATTTCAGCGCGACAATTGCCTTGCCGGCCACAGCGTATTTATCGATCAGACCCTTGATATTCTGAAGTCGTTCCCGTTCAGAGTCGGTCGCCTTGGCGATCATGGGGTCGAGCAGCGCATCGACCGCCTTTTGCCGTGCCTCCAGGAGTTTGCCGCCCTTTTGCAGATCGCCGGCCCCGTCGGCAAAGCGAATGTCGCCGACGGCCACCTGCATGCCGCGCTCCGCCGCCTCGATCGCCTGCAGATCACGTGCTTTCACCAGGCTCGCGCTCGATTTGCTCGAAACAGATTTGATCGATGCGCTGGCCAGCATCTGGCTGGCGATCATGCCGGCGATCAGCACGATGCCCAGGACGGACACGATGGCAAGCTTGGTCCCGATTTGGATGTTCGAAAGCCGAAGCATCGGCGGACTCCCTCGGACAAGATTAGACATCGGAGCGCAAACGGCAGCGACCGGTCGGGACCTCAATGGCCGCCCAGCCCAGCCTTGCCCGTGCACATCGAAAGATCGCCCGGTATATGTGCCCCCGCGTTACTTTCCACGTGCGGGGTTACTAGCGGGTTAAGGTACAACCCTGGTTTGCCCACACGGCACCATTGGAGGTGCCGGGTGGGCTACCGGCCGGCACCGTGATTATTTCTTCCGTGCTATAATTATTAGGCAGTACGAACTCCCTGCCTCAAGCTCCGACAACCTTCTTGAGGGCCTGAATGGCACTTCGCACCGAAGTCGTCGCCGTTGCGTAAGCTGTCCCCTCGGACAGCGCCTGATCGGCCTCGGCATATTTTTGCTTATTGATCAGCTCAGAAATTCTGCCCGCCTCGGCGTGGAAAGCCTTGTGCAGGGCAAGGACGGACTTGAATTCCGGCGCGCTGCCGAACCTGGCCATCCCGTCCCCATGCAACCACCCTCCGAGTTCGCAACAATTGTCCTTGCCGATGGTTGATGCGTCGACCTTTTCCTGATTCGAGATCGCCGCGCGAAGCTTCGCTTTCCACTCGTTGTGCTTCGTGACGGCCAAATCGAGATTGATCTCGTTGCTCACGCGGAAGAAGGCAATCTGCTCGTCCATCCGCTCGGCTTGATGCTCCAGCGTCTTGGCGGTGGCGGCGTTCTCTTCGACCAGCGCCGAGTTCTGCTGCGTGGCCTGATCCATCTGCGTCAGCGCCCGGTTGATCTCCTCGATGCCGGTCGCCTGCTCGGCGCTGGCATTGGCAATCTCGGCCACCACCGAGGCCACGCTCTGGATCGATTCGACGATCTCCTTCAGCGAGTCGCCGGCCCGGTTCACCAGATCAACACCGTTCTTGACGTGGCCGTTGCTGTTGGTGATCAGGTCCTTGATGTCCTTGGCCGCCTGCGAGGAGCGCTGCGCCAGGCTGCGCACTTCCGAGGCCACCACCGCGAAGCCGCGGCCGGCCTCGCCGGCGCGAGCGGCTTCCACCGCGGCATTGAGCGCCAGCAGGTTGGTCTGCCGCGCGATCTCGTCGATCACGCCGATGATGTCGGCGATCTTGCGCGAGGAATCCTCGATCTTGGCCATGGCCTGCACCGCCTGACCGACCACGTGGCTGCCGCGATCGGCAACGCCCATGGTGGAATTGGCCGATTGGTTGGCGTGCTGCGCGTTCTCGGCATTCTTCTTGACCGTCGCCGACAATTCTTCCATGGCGGCCGAGGTCTCCTCCAGGCTGGCGGCCTGCTCCTCGGTGCGCTGCGAGAGATCGGTGGTGCTGGTGGCGATCTCGGCCGAGGCATTGGTCACCTCGCGGCCCGAGGCCTTGATCTCCGTCACCGCCCGTTTGACTTTTGCAACCATCTGCGCAACCGCGCCGGCGATCTGACCGACTTCGTCCTTGCGGTCGCGCCCGGGCACCTCGACCGCAAAATTACCCCGTGCCAGATCTTCCAGCGGCTGCACCAGCGTACGCATCGGCTTGCCGATACTAAGAATGCCGGCAATGGTCGAACCGACCAGCACCAGGACTACAGCCAACCCGACCGCAAGGCTGATACGCTCGCTCGCTGCCATTTGTTGCGCCGCCTGCGCCGCGGTTTCATCCATGCGCTTGACCACGCCGGCTGCAAGCTTGCTGATCGAATCATCCATGCGCACGGCAATCGGCAAGGTTACGTCGTGCGCAATGCCGGCGGCCTTCTGCTCGAGCGCGGCGACCTGCCTCACGCTATCGGCGGAACTGCCTTTTGCCTGTAGCGCGAAGATCTCCGATTTGATCGCGGCGATTTCCTTGACCTTGGCATCGTACTCTTCGACAAGACCCTTCGTCGCCTTCAAGGTCGCAATGGTCGCCGGGATGCTGGATTCGGCAAGCGCCTGATCGAGAAACTTGTTGCTGGCGTTCTTGCGCTCGGCAAAATAGCTCTTCGCCTTGTCCAGTTCCGCGGGCGTGCTGGCGAGGCGGACATCGCGCACGCCGATCTGCATGCCGCGGATCGATCCCTTAGCCTCCAAGGCGCCTTGCGCCAGCTTGGCGCGGCGGATGGCGTTCTCAGTCGAATTCTGGACCGACGCATTTCCCAAAATCTCGGTCGCCACCATGGCGACCACCAACAACACCCCGACGCCGGACATAACCGCAAGTTTGATGCCGATGGAGATATTGGATAAATGCAGCATGGTCGTATTCCTCACCATAAAGGCTGTGTTGGACCATGGGACCGGTGTTGCTCTTGTCCGAAAAGTGTCGCCCCACGTTTCGCACAGCGTCGCCCAAGTTATTTCGTTGGCATTTACAGCGCCAAATTCGGTTCGATGTTGGTGATATTCGCGCTCCCCGCCATTTGCATCGATAGGAGGTGTGCGAGATCGATCAACGCAATCATTGCATCGTCGCGGCTCACGAGACCGGACAGAAAGTCCGTCGCCGATCCTTTGGCGGTCCGTGGCACCGGTTGAATCTGCGACGTCTCGACGGAGACGATGTCGAGCACGCGGTCGCCGATCAGACCCACCTGACGCCGGTCGATCTGCACAATGATCACGATGTGCAGCGGGGTCGTTTCGGTCAGGCCCTGACCGAAGCGGCAGCGCAGGTCCACGATCGGCACGATGGCGCCGCGCAGGTTGAGCACCCCGCGCACATAATCCGGCTGCTTCGGCAGATGGGTGATGTCGCTCCAGCCCTTGATCTCGCGCACCGACATGATGTCGACGCCATACTGGTCGTCGCCGATCGCGAAGCTGATGAATTCGGTCTGGGTCGCGGACTTGGCGTCACTCCAAATGCCGGCGTCGCCCTGATCGAGGACTCTGTCGGACGGAGTGACGGTCTGGCTCACGGTGCAAGCCTCGGATTGGAAGACCTCTCCGACGATCGACTTCGGGAGGGATTGGTCTTTTTGCGCTGCCAACAGCCCCATCTCAGGACATGGGTGCCGTGGCGCGTTTCACGCTGGTTGAATCAATTTTGATCTTCTACCATTCTTTCATGAATGAAACTCTTAGTTTCATTCAAACAATTGAATGTGATTCAGGTTGCTCAACTGCATTATGGTCGTCGGTTGCAGACCCGGCGCAGCCTGGGCTCCGCGATCGGAATCAACCGCTCTACCGTTCACGGCGATAGCGGTGCCGGCACGCCGGCGAAGGCAGCCGCCTGGCCGCGCCGTCCCGGCTGCGCCGGTCATCAAACGTAAAGAGGGCGCCATGCGCCCTCTTCATCTCGTGTCGATCCGGAAACCGGACAGCCGGCTTTCTCGTCGCGCCGTCGAACAGGCCGCCGTCAGAATTCCTTCCAATCGGCGTCCGCGTTCACGGCGCTCGCCAGCTCTTCCTGCATCTTTCTGACCGGACCGCCGCTGTCGCCTGCGGCCACCTGCTTGAGCTGGGCGACCGGCTTTTGCTTCGGCGCGGCTGGCGCCTTCGCGACAACCGGCCGGGGCGCCGCTTTTGCGACCGGCGCCTTGGCGACCGGTGCGCTGGCGTGCCGCGCGCCATAGGTGCCGTCGGCCTCGCCGATCTGGAAGAAGGCCACGCGCTCGTCCATCGCCTTGGCCTGATCCTCCAGCGTCTTGGCGG
>JAKAMD010000305.1 GCA_021823875.1 Pseudomonadota bacterium
GCATAGCCGACCTGTCGCAGGTCTGGGTTATCGCCGAGGTTTCCGAGGCCGATCTCGCCTACATCAAGTTGGGCACGCCTGCTACGATCAGGCTGCGGACCTATCCGAACGATCCGATCGAGGGCAAGGTCAGCTTCATCTATCCGGACATCAAGCCGGAGACGCGCACGGGCCGCGTGCGCATTGCGCTGCCGAACCCGGACGGGCGGTTGAAGATCGATATGTATGCCGACGTCGTCTTCCATCCGCGCGAAAGCCGCACGCCGGTCGCTACTGTGCCGGACAGCGCCGTGATCGACAACGGGACTAAGCAGATCGTGCTTGTCGCCAAGGGCGATGGGCGGTTCGAGCCGCGGACGGTGAAGCTCGGCCGACATGGGGAGGGCTATGTCGAGGTGCGTAACGGCCTGCAATCCGGCGAGCAGGTGGTCACCACGGCGACCTTCCTGATCGATGCGGAGAGCAACCTGCGCGCCGCGCTCAAGACCTTCAGTAGCGATAACTCCACCCGCAAGGAAGCATCGCGATGATTGCCGGGCTGATCCGCTGGTCGGCCCGCAATCTGTTTCTGGTGGGGTTGGCCTCGGTCTTCGTGACCTTTGCCGGCATCTATGCGGTTACGCGCGTGCCGCTCGATGCCATTCCCGACCTCTCCGATGTGCAGGTCATCGTCTATACGGAATATCCGGGCCAGGCGCCGCAGGTGGTCGAGGATCAGGTCACCTATCCGTTGACCACGGCGATGTTGAGCGTGCCGAAATCGAAGGTGGTGCGCGGCTTCTCGTTCTTCGGCGTTTCCTTCGTCTACGTGATCTTCGAGGATGGCACTGACCTCTATTGGGCGCGCTCGCGGGTGCTGGAATATCTCAATGCCGCCGCCGGTAGGCTTCC
Organism: Pseudomonadota bacterium; assembly: GCA_021823875.1. Classification (GTDB taxonomy): domain Bacteria; phylum Pseudomonadota; class Alphaproteobacteria; order Rhizobiales; family Xanthobacteraceae; genus Pseudolabrys. The sequence goes on from JAKAMD010000305.1 coordinate 892, forward strand.
CGCCGGCGTGACGCCGACCCTCGGACCCGACGCGACCGGCGTCGGCTGGGTCTACCAATACGTGGTGCGCGGCGCGCAGAAGAGCCTAGCAGAACTGCGCACCCTTCAGGATTGGTATATCCGCTACGGCCTTGCCAAGGCAGAAGGCGTGGCAGAGGTCGCCAGCGTTGGTGGTTTCGTCAAGCAGTACAGCGTGGTCGTCGATCCGCGCCGGCTGCAGTCGCTCGGCATCCCACTGTCGAAGGTTCGCGACGCCATACGGGCGAGCAATATCGACGTCGGCGGCCGCACGATCGAGCTGTCGGAGACCGAATATGCCGTGCGTGGCCGCGGTTACATAAAGAGCTTGAAAGATCTGGAGCAGATTGTCGTCAAAAATGACCGCGGCGTGCCGGTATTACTCAAGGATGTGGCGCATGTCGAGCTGGTGCCGGACGAGCGCCGCGGCATCGCCGAATTCAACGGCGAGGGCGAAGCCGTCACCGGCATTGTACTGCAGCGCTTCGGCGAGAACGCGCTGTCCGTCATCGAGCACGCCAAGAAGCGACTTGCCGAAATCCTGCCCAGCCTGCCGCACGGCGTCACCATTGACACGGTGTATGACCGCTCAAAACTGATTTATCGCGCCATCGATACGCTCAAGCGCACGCTGGTCGAGGAAAGTATCATCGTGGCGCTGGTCTGCGTCATCTTCCTGATGCATGTGCGCAGCGCACTGGTCGCGATCATCACGCTGCCTGTCGGCGTGTTGATTGCCTATTTTCTGATGTACGTCCTCGGATTGAGCTCCAACATCATGAGCCTCGGCGGCATCGCCATCGCCATCGGCGCCATGGTCGATGCGGCGATTGTGATGATCGAAAACGCACACAAGCACCTGGAGCGTGCCGATCCCGCAAAGCCGAGAAGCGAAGTACTGATCGAGGCGGCAATCGAGGTCGGGCCGGCGCTGTTCTTCAGCCTGCTCATCATCACCGTGTCGTTTTTGCCGATCTTCGCGCTGGAAGCGCAGGAAGGCCGCATGTTCAAGCCGCTGGCCTATACCAAGACCTTTTCTATGGCGGCAGCGGCGCTGCTATCGGTCACTTTGGTGCCGGCCTTGATGGCGCTGTTCGTGCGCGGCCGCATTATGCCCGAGCATCGCAATCCGGTGAACAGGTTTCTGATCTGGATCTATCGGCCGGTGATCCGCACGGCACTCCGTTACAAAGCGGCTACGATTTTCATTGCCGTTGCCGTGCTCGCCGGCACGCTCTGGCCGGCGCTGCGACTCGGCTCCGAATTCATGCCGACGCTGAACGAGGGAACGCTGTTCTATATGCCGACGACGTTGCCGGGCATATCGGTGACCGAGGCGGCGCATTTGTTGCAAACGCAAGACAAGATCATCAAGTCCTTCCCCGAGGTTTCCTCGGTGTGGGGCAAGGCCGGGCGCGCCTCTACTGCGACCGATCCGGCGCCGACGGAAATGTTCGAGACCATCATCAACTTGAAGCCGGAGAGCCAATGGCGGCCCGGCATGACCATCGACAAGCTGATCACCGAGATGGACAAGGCACTGCAATTTCCCGGTGTCTCCAATGCCTGGACCATGCCGATCAAGGCGCGCATCGATATGCTGGCCACCGGTATTCGTACGCCGGTCGGCATTAAGGTCTTTGGCACAGATCTCACCGAAATGGAAAAACTGGCGCGCGAGATCGAGACGGTTGTTCGCACGGTCCCCGGCACGACCAGCGCTTTCGCAGAACGCATCCTCGGCGGCTATTATCTCAACATCGATCCCGACCGGGCGCAACTCGCCCGTTACGGCCTTACCATCACCGACATGCAGGACGTGATTGCTACGGCACTTGGCGGCGAAGCCGTGACTACCACGGTCGAAGGGCGCGAGCGCTATACGGTGAGCATCCGTTACCCGCGCGCCTTGCGCAGCGATCCCCAGTCGATCGCCACCCAAGTGCTCATCCCATTGCCGAACGGAGGCACCGTGCCGCTCGGCGAAGTGGCCAAGGTGGAAATAGCCAAAGGGCCCGCCACCATCCGCACTGAGAATGGGCAGCTTGTTACCTACATCTATGTTGACCTGCGCGACCGTGATCTTGGTGGCTATGTGGCCGATGCGCAGAAGGCGGTGGCGGCCCAGGTCAAGTTCCCGCCCGGCTATTACGCTACCTGGAGCGGTCAATTCGAATACATGCAACGCGCCAAGGCGCGCCTGAAGATTGTCGTGCCGATCACGCTGCTGATCATCTTTCTGCTGCTCTATCTCAACTTCCGGCGGGTAACTGAGACGCTGATCGTCATGTTGTCGGTCCCGTTCGCGCTCGCTGGCGGCCTTTGGCTGATGTGGTGGCTCGGCTTCAACCTCTCGGTGGCGGTCGCGGTCGGCTTCATCGCGCTTGCCGGTGTCGCAGCTGAAACCGGCGTGGTCATGCTGATCTATCTTGATAATGCGCTCACTGAATTGCGGGAGGAGCGCGCCATCGATGGTGATGAATTTACCCGCGACGATCTCTATGCTGCGATCATGGCCGGCGCGGTCGAGCGGGTGCGCCCGAAAATGATGACGGTTGCCGCCATCATGGCAGGCCTGCTGCCGATCATGTGGAGCAACGGAACCGGCGCCGAAGTCATGCAGCGGATTGCGGTACCGATGATCGGCGGCATGGTGTCATCGACGGTACTCACTCTCGTCGTCATTCCAGCCATTTACGCCGTGGTCAAGGAATGGGGCATTCGGGCACCGCGCTTGCTGCCTACGTTCGAGAAACCCTAGTCAGGGAAGACAATATTATGGTGGACGGCATCTCGAACATATTGGACGGAAGGCATCGCGTTGATAAACGGTTTAACGGGGGCTGGTCGGCCGGCCTCGAAGGCTTAATGCCGCGGGTAACCGGCAACAAGTCAGGCTAAGCTCTACCCCTGAAATCCCTCCGGTGTTCTTCTGCCAGTTTGAGAGTTGTCGGTATGCACCGTAAATTTCTAGGCAGACCGGCGACAAAGCGGCAGGCGCGGCCATTCGTCACCATGATTTGCGCCATCGGCCTGGTGCTGCCGCTCGGCGGCTGTCTGCTCGGAGGCGATAAGCCCGAGCCAGGGCTTGACATTCCGGCCGTCTATGACGGCGCTCCGCGCAATGCAGCTGCGGCCGAAGCCGCGCTGCCCAAGGTCGACTGGTGGCGCGGCTTCCGGTCTAAGGAACTGACCGAAATCGTTGAACAGGCGCGCGCGGCTAATCTTGATATCGCCGCCGCTGTCGCCCGCATTGTACAGGCAGACGCGCAGGCGCGTATCGCCGGTGCGCCATTGCTTCCGAATTTCGGCCTCAACGGTAGCGCCACACGCTCGCGCCCCTCGCAGACCACCGGCGGCAGTGGCGGTGACTTGGCCGGTGCCTCCGAGTTCAACAACCTGTCGGCCTCGCTCACGGCGAGCTACGAGATCGACTTTTGGGGCAAGAATCGTTCTGCCCTCCGTGCGGCGGAAGAAAGCGCCATCGCCAGCCGCTTCGACCGTGAAGTGGTCGGCCTTGCCACGGTGGTGGGCGCGGCCAACGCCTATTTCCAGGTGCTGGCCTCGCAGGACCGGCTCAAGGTCGCGCGCAACAATCTGAAAAGCGCTACCAACGTGCTTGATCTGATCAAGCAGCGGCTAAACGCTGGAACAGCTT
>JAKAMD010000306.1 GCA_021823875.1 Pseudomonadota bacterium
GCATCCTCAAGGCGATCGCCGAGCTCATTCGGGAAAACCGCCGCCTGGATGACGAGATCCGCCGGGTGCGTCGCGAAGTCCAGGTCAGCCGGCGTTTCTAGGCTGGCCACGCGCTTGGCGTGACCAATCGCGAGATGCGGCGCGCGCGCAAATCCCTTATACCTGCCGCAGGGGGACGGGCCGCATGATGCGGCCTCTGCGCGTATTGTCCTGATCGCCTCCATGCTGACTATCGCCTTCACCTTGCTCGCGCTCGCGGTGGCGCTGGGCACACTGCTCGCCGTACTGGACATGCCCACGGGTGCGGCAACGCGACAGTGGCCGCTGGCCGCGCTCCATGGCATCGCCGCACTCGGCGGGCTCGGCTGTCTCGCGCTGGCACTGCGCGGACCGGTGCGCGGGGCCGATCAGGGCACCGCCTCGTTCGGCACGATCAGTGCCTGGTTGCTGGCGGCAGCGGCGGTGCTGGGCCTGGGCCTGCTCGCTGCGCGCCTGCGCAAGCGGCGACTGTCGGGCTTTCAGATTGGTATCCATGCCACTTTGGCCGTGAGCGGGTTTGTCGTGCTCGCGGCCTATTTCTTCGCCTAGCCGACCGGTCCGCGATGGCTCCTGGGCGGCCGGGTCTTGCAGGCTGAAATGTTATAATATAACAACTCCGCCAGCCGCCCCCGGGGAAAAGTTCCACCATGAAGCGCCTTGCCGGTCTCGTCCTCGCCGCCACGTTGGCCGTCGCCGCCGCCCCGGCCAGGTCGGCCGTGAAACTGGTGGCGGCGGAGAATTTCTACGGCAGCCTCGCCCATGCGATCGGCGGCCTCCAGGTCGAGGTGGTGAGCGTCCTCAACAATCCCGACCAGGACCCGCATCTGTTCGAGACCTCGCCGGCGGTGGCGCGCCAAGTCGCCGATGCGCGGATCGTCATCCTGAACGGCGCCGGCTATGATTCCTGGATGGCCAAGCTGCTGACGGCAGCGCCGCGGCCGCAACGTACGGTGATTGTCGTCGCCGACCTGATGCACGCCAAAGCCGGCGACAATCCGCATCTCTGGTACGACCCGGCGACTATGCCGGCGGTGGCGCGCGCGCTGGCAGCCGCTCTCGCCAAGACCGATCCCGATCACGCATCCGACTATGCGGCGCGGCTTGCGACGACGCTCGCTTCGCTCGCGCGCGTGGAAGCGCGCGTCAAAGCGCTGCGCGACAAATGGGCGGGGACGCCGGTGACCGCCACCGAGCCGGTATTCGGCCCGATGGCCGATGCACTCGGGCTTGCGATGCGCAACCAGAGCTTCCAGCGCGCGGTCATGAACGACACTGAACCGAGCGCCAGTGACGTCGCCCGTTTCGAGGACGATCTCAAGAACAACAAGGTCAAGGCGTTGCTCTACAACAAGCAGGTCACCGACAAACTGACCGATCACCTGATCGCCCTCGCCAGGAAGGCCAAGGTGCCGGTGGTCGCGGTGACCGAGACGCAGCCCGCCGACACCGCCTATGAGGATTGGATGCTGTCCGAGCTCAACGCGCTCGATCAGGCTTTGACGGGCGCGCCGCAATGACCGACAAAGCAACCGCCATCGAGCTCGATCGCGTCACGCTGCGCCTGGGCGCGCGGACCGTGCTCAACGACGTCAGCTTCACCATTCGCGCCGGCGAATTCATCGGCGTGCTGGGGCCGAACGGCGCCGGCAAGACCACGCTGATGCGCGCCATACTCGGCTTGATGCCGCCGAGCGCAGGGCGCCTGCGCGTGTTCGGCCACGAGCCGCACCGCGCCGATCACCAGATCGGTTACCTGCCGCAGGTACGCACGGTGCTGCCCGACCTGCGGCTGCGCGGGCGCGACTTCATTGCCGCCTCGCTGCATGGCGAGCGGTGGGGCCTGCCCCTGCACAGTCGCGCCGACCGCATCACGATCAATGAGACGCTGGCGCTGGTCGGCGCCGAGGAACTGGCTGAACGGCCCTTGAGCGACATGTCGGGCGGCGAACGGCAGCGTCTGCTGCTGGCGCAGGCCCTGATCGGCCGGCCACGCCTGCTGGTGCTCGACGAACCGCTGATCAGCCTCGATGCCCGCCATCAGGAGATCGCCATCGATGTCGTGCGCCAAGCCTGCCGCGAGCGCGGCATCACCGTCTTGTTCTCCGCGCACGAGCTCAACCAGCTTATCGGCACGCTCGATCGCGTGCTCTATCTCGGCAATACCCAGGCGGTACTCGGCACCGTCGACGAGGTGATTACCGCACCGGTGCTCTCGGCGCTTTACGGCACCGAGATCCGCGTGGTGCGGGCGGAAGGGCACATCTTCGTCATGGCACGCGGGCGCGACGTCGAACATGTCGAGCATCAGCATGAACACGGCCATGAACACGGCCATGCACACGATCATGGGCATGGGCACCATCACTGACATGTTCCAGTACGACTTCATGAACAATGCCTTCGCCGCCGCCGGCATCGTTGCGGTGGTCTCAGGCGCGGTCGGCTATTTCCTGGTGATGCGCGCGCAGGCCTTTGCCGGTCACGCGCTTTCGCATATCGGCTTTGCTGGCGCGACCGGCGCCGGGCTGATCGGGATCGCGCCGCTCTGGGGGCTGATCGGCTTTTCGCTCGCCGCCGGCCTTGCCATGGGGCTGATGAGCGAGCGCATCAGCAACCGCGACGTCGCCATTGGCGTGGTGCTGGCGCTGGCGCTCGGCTTCGGCCTGTTGTTCCTGCACTACTACACGGCCTTCGCCAGCCAGGCGACCGCGCTGCTGTTCGGCAATGTACTGGCGGTCGACCGCGGCACCATCGCGCTGCTCGCCGGGCTCGGCGCGATCACGCTGGCCGCGCTGGCGGCAATCATGCGGCCCCTGATCTTCGCCAGCCTGCAGCCGGAACTGGCCGAGGCCAAGGGCGTGCCGCTTCGTTTCGTCGGTACCGCCTTCCTCGCCGTGGTGGCGCTCGCGGTATCCGAGTGTGCACAGGTGGTCGGCGTCCTGCTGGTCTTCGCGCTGATGGTGGGCCCACCGGCTGCGGCACAACGCCTCACCTCGGGCTTATGGAGCGGCTTGGCGCTGTCGGCCTTGTTCGCGCTGGCTGCCGCCTGGCTCGGCCTGACCATCGCGTTCTACAGCGACTGGCCGGTCAGTTTCTGCATCGCGTTGTTGAGCGCGTTCGGCTATTTCGCCTGTCTGGCGATGCCGGGTCCGCGCCCACGCGGCGAAGTGGAATTTGTCCCCGACTGAAGAAAACTCAGAAAATTTATGTGGCGTTTACGCCGGTATTTTCCAACACCAGGATTCGTGATATGCGCGCGCGCCGAAAACCCGCCGCATGGCCTGCAATACCGGTTGCTCCCCGCGCCGGGCCTGTAGACTTGCCACCCATGATGGCGGATGGAACGCCTTCACCGGCCCGCCCGGGCCGGTCCGAGACCAATGAAAAAACGTGGAGGAGTGGTCACATGACCCGCTACACTCGCTTTGCCCGCTATGGCCTGATCGCGGCCGTCGTCGCGCTGGCGCCGATCAGTGCCAACGCCGCCCAGTTCATCAACATTCTGACCGGCGGCACCGGCGGCGTTTACTACCCGCTCGGCGTGGCACTGTCGAAGATCTATGCCGAACACATCAAGGGCTCCAAACCCTCGGTGCAATCGACCAAGGCGTCGGTCGAGAATCTCAATCTGCTGAACCAGGGCAAGGGCGAAGTCGCCTTCACGCTCGGCGATTCACTCGCCGACGCCTGGAAGGGCAATGCCGAGGTCGGCTTCAAGAGCAAGCTCACCAAGCTGCGCACACTGGCCGCAATCTACCCGAACTACATCCAGATTGCTGCGTTGAAGGAGTCCGGCATCAAGACGCTGGCTGACCTCAAGGGCAAGCGGCTGTCAGTGGGCGCGCCGAAGTCGGGCACCGAGCTCAATGCCCGCGCCATCCTCGCCGGCGCCGGCATGACCTACAAGGATCTCGGCCAGGTGCAGTATCTGCCGTTCAACGAGTCGGTCGAACTGATGAAGAACCGTCAGCTTGATGCGACGCTGATCTCCGCCGGCGTCGGCGTCTCGGCGATCCGCGATCTGTGCGCGTCGGTCGACTGCGTCATCGTCGAGATTCCGAAGTCGGTGGTGCAGAAGCTCGGCACGCCCTATCTGTCGGCACCAATCCCGGCCAATACGTATAACGGCCAGACTACGGCGGTGGACACCGCGATCGTGCCGAACTATCTGGTCACCCGCGTCGGGCTGTCAACGCAAGAAGTCTATGAGATGACCAAGAGCCTGTTCGACAACCTGCCGGCGCTGCAGGCCGCGCATGCTGCCGCCAAGGCGATCTCGCTGCAGAAGGCCGGCAAGAATCCGCCGGTGCCGCTGCACCCGGGTGCCGCGAAGTACTATAAGGAAAAGGGCGTCCTTTAAGGGGCCGCTTTAAGCAAATTCGGCATTGGACCGTCACCCTGAGGCGGCCGCACGTAGTGCGGCCCTCGAAGGGCGACGGCCCGAGCCGTTCATCCTTCGAGGCTCGTACGCTCACGCGTGCTCGCACCTCAGGATGACGGATTAAGTGAGGAAAG
>JAKAMD010000307.1 GCA_021823875.1 Pseudomonadota bacterium
ACCGATGGTGAGAAGAACCTGCTCGAGATCGGTCGACTTGTAGAGCCGCCGGTAGAGATAGCGCTCGAACGGAATGCTGATCAAACCGACCACGACCGAGGCGATGATCAATGACGGCACGAACGGTACGCCGAGGCTGCGCGTGAGCGAAACCACGAAATAGCCGCCGCACATCGCGAAGGCGCCGTGCGCCAGGTTCACGAAACCCATCAGGCCCATCGTCACCGAGAGGCCGACGGACGTAATGAACAGGAACATGGCATAGGCCAAGCCGTCGAACAGGATGCTGACGACTATGTTGGCTACCTGCGGCACGAGCCCCACCTCGCCTTAAAGAACGCCGCCGCGCCTTTATGCGCGGCGGCGATGGTTGCTGTCAAATCAGAGACGATTGGAAGGCGTCGGCCTTACTTGCAGCGGCCCACTTTGAGGATCTTGCACTCGTCCTTGACCTGTTTGATGGTCCCGAGCACGCGCTCGCCCAGCTTGCCGTCGGCCTTGCGATAGACCTCCATGGCATGCTCGTCCTGAACGATGTCGCGCGTCTTGGGATCAATCATGACATGGCCGCGCGGCCCATTGGTCGACCAGCCTTCCATGGCCTTCACCACCTTGGCGCCGTCGGCCATGTTGCCGTTCAGCTTCTTGATGGTGTCGAAGATGGCATGCATGGTGTCCCAGCCCGCCGCCGACATGAAGTCGGGATAGGAGTTCGGGCCGTATTCTTTATGCCAGGCGGCCTGGAATTCCTCATTGGCCTTGTTCTTGAGGTCGACCGCGTAGTGGCCCATCACGATGGTGCCAATGGCGGCGTCACCCATGTCCTGCAGCTTGTTGTCGGGGATCAGGTCCATCGGGCCGATCAGCTTGATGCCGGCCTTGCGCAGGCCGAGCTCGCCATAGGCCTTCATCAGGCCGGCCGCGTGCGCGCCGGACGGAATGAAGCCGTAGAGGCAATCCGGGTGCGCATCCTTCACGCGCTGCATGAACGGCGTGAAGTCCGGCACCTGCACCGGCGAGCCCATCGGGATCGACAGCACGACCTTGCCGCCGGCCTTCTTGAAGCCGGTCTCGAACGCTTCCACCGAGTCCTTGCCGGGCGGGAAGTCGGTATAGGCGACCGCCGCGGTCTTGCAGCCGATGGTCTTGTAGGCATAGGCGCCCATCGGATAGGCCGGGTGCCACATGCTGAACGACAACCGCACGATGTAGGGCGACAGGTCGGTGATCCAGGCGGTGCCCGCATTGGCGATGATCATCGGGACCTTGGACTGGTTGATCACCGGCGCCAGCGCGATCGCCGACGGCGAGAACACGAACCCGGTCACCAGCTGGACCTTGTCGTTGGTGATCAACTCAGTGGTCACCCGCTTGGCCTGGGCGCCGGTCGGCGGGCCCTCGTCGCGCTTGATGATCTGGAGTTTGTGCGGCGCAATATCCTTTGCGTGCAGCTTCACGTAGAGATCAAAGGCCTTGTCGATCTGGTGGCCCAGGTCGGCGTTCGGTCCGCTGAACGGCAGCACCACGCCGATCTTGACCGTGGCCGCCTGCGCGGTCCCGCCCACCCCCAGGGCCAGGGCGGCAAGCGTCAGCCAACGGAAAAGCTTCATGTCGTCCTCCCTTTACTTTCTTGATTTAGTTTGGAACCCCACCATTCACTGGACCGGAATTCCAACCCACTGGTTCTAAACTGGACTAGATCGCCGGTAAAGGTCAATCGTCTTCGACGCCGCAACCGAAACGGATGGCGAGAGTCCTCCGTCACACGCATTGAATCGCTAGTCGGTAAACCACCTGCGGTCTGTCCAGAATAGCAAAGTGCCCAAGGTGCCGTACGTGATCAAATGAATAGAATCTTTCTATTCATGCATTCGGTACATGCGGGCCGGTCTTGGCTTTCAGTTCCTCGATCAAGAAGCCGCGCAGCGACTCGGCCGGTGGCGACAGCGGCATCCCGCGCCGCGTCACCAGGCCATAGGTGCACGACAGCCGCGGCGCACGCAGCGGAACGGCGACCAAGCCGCGCCCGCTATGCAGCGCAACGTCGATGCTCGGCACGATCGCGTAGCCGAGCCCCACTTCGACAAGATTGACGGCGGTTTCGACGTGTTGAACTTCATACTGCCAGTCGAGATTGACCCGCGCGGCGCTGACTGCTTCGTCGATCATGGAGCGGATGGCCGTCTTCGCGCCCACGCGGATCAGCGGCAAATGACGCAATTCCGTCCACGCAACCGAGCGCTTCTTCGCAAGCGGATGCTTCGACGGACAGGTGAGCGCCAGCGGTGAAGAAGAGATTGGTTCCACATCGAGATCCCAGCGGTTGGTCTGTGCGACGCTCAGGCCGAATTCGACTTCGCCGGTTTGCACCAGTTCCGCAATGGCGGCAGACGGCGTCTCGAAGATGTTGACCTGCACGCTCGGCTGCAACTTGTGGAACCGGCTGAGGATGGGCGGCAGATAATTGACCGCGAAAGCCGGCAGGCAGGCGATGTCGATGCGCTCGCGCCGCTTGACGCCCTGCTGCTTGAGGTCGTCGAACGACTGCTCGAGCTCCGCGACTGCCTTCTGGGCCTTGGGCAGGAACTCGATTCCCGCGCGCGTCAGCGTCACCTCCCGGGTGGTGCGGGCGAACAGCTTCAGCCCCAGGTCCTCCTCGAGCTTGCGCATCCGGTGGCTGATGGCGGTTTGGGACAGGTTCAGGTGCGCCGCCGCGCGCTGGAAGCTTCCGCGCTCGGCGATGCTGAGAAAGGCCTCCAGCCCCAAAAAATCGATACGCATCAAACGGCTCTCCCATCGCCCGCGGTTCCGCGGATTTATGCACCCAGTTCATGAATACCCCAAAAACTCCCATTTGTCGCGTGTGGCGTTTTTCGACCAGAAAGGCCGCGGGACCCCATTCGAGGCCATCGCAAGAGAACCGCCCGCAGGGAGAGAACAGACATGAAGACCGAGCCGGTGCACGACGTCGCCCACCTGGGCCATATCGAGCTTTTGACCAACAAGCCCGAGGCAAGCCTCGATTTCTTCACCCGCATCTTCGGCCTCACCGAAAGCGGGCGCGAAGGCGACAGCGTTTACCTGCGCGCGTTCGACGATTACGAATTTCATTCGCTCAAGCTGACTGCGGCCAAGACGACCGGCATACGTCACGTCGCCTATCGTGCCGCCAGCCCGCAGGCGCTCGAGCGCCGCGTCAAGGCGATCGAGGCGCTCGGCGCCGGCATCGGCTGGAGCGACGGCGATCAGGGGCATGGTCCGGCCTATCGCTTTTCCGATCCGGACGGGCACGAGTTCGAGATTTATTACGAGACGCGCCGCTATCAGCCCTCGCCGGATGAACGGCCGGCGCTGAAGAACCAGGCGCAGCGCACGCCCAATCGCGCTATCGCGCCGCGGCGGCTGGATCACATCAATCTGCTGGCGACGGATGTCGATGCTGTCCAAAGCTTTTTGCCGCAGGCTCTCGGCAGCCGCGTCACGGAGATGATCAAGCTCGATGACGGACCGCTCGGCGGCTGTTGGTTCACCTGCAATAACAAATCCTATGACGCGGCCTATACGCGCGACCTGACCGGCCACCCCGGCCGTTTCCATCACGTGACCTATGCAGTCGACCAGCGCGAGCACATTCTGCAAGCGGCCGACATTTTTCTGGAACACGGCGTGCACATCGAGACCGGGCCGCACAAGCACGCGGTGCAGCAGACATTCTTTCTCTATGTCTGGGAACCGGCCGGCAACCGCATCGAACTGGCCAATGCCGGCGCGCGATTGATCCTCGCGCCTGACTGGGAACCAGTCGTCTGGACAGAGGCCGAGCGGCGCAAAGGACAGGCGTGGGGTCTCAAGACCATCGAGAGCTTCCACACCCACGGCACGCCGCCAGTTGGCGAAAGCTAGAGAGACACCAGCCTCCGAAGCAACAAGAGAGGGCGCCACGCGGGCGCCCTCTCCTGCTTTGGTCGCACCGGCGTTCCGTTTACGGCCGGACCTTGCCTTTCATGTCGACGCCCGCCTTGCCGCTCTGGGCCAAGCTGTCGAGCGAGTCATAGAGCAGTTCGAGCATGTAGCGGCCATTGTGATAGGCGCCGCCCGGATCACGCAGCGAGTAGGTATAGTTATAGACCGCTTGCAAGAGACGCGGCGTATAGGCCGGGTATTTGTTGGCCATCGTCATCTCTTCCGGATCAACCCGGCCGTTGCCGTTCTTGTCGGCGTACCAGTGGGGGTATTCCACCTCGGTCTCGGCGATCGGCACGCCGCCCACGTTCTTGGCGTAGGTCTGGATGGCCGCGTAGAGTTGCTTCTGCAGGCCGGCGATTTCCTTGGCCAACCCCTCTTCCTTGCCGTTGCCGTCGAAATCGCCCTTGGTCGACATGCGGATATTGGCCAAGTCGGCCAGTTCGTTGACGCCCTTATGGCATCCGCCGCAGCGGTCGATCTTCACCTCGCCGGTATGCGGCTGGTGGCAGCCGGTGCAGGTGCTCACGTTCGGCATGTGGGCAAAGCGGCCGACGTATTTCTTGCCGTCGTATTGGTAGCCGACC
>JAKAMD010000308.1 GCA_021823875.1 Pseudomonadota bacterium
TCACAACATGTGGATGGTAGGTCGGTGCCGTCGTGGCCCGCCCGCTCAAAGCATTGATCGTCGTCGCCGGGATATTGCCGACACCGCCCAGCGTCACGCCGGCTGTTCCCGGCGGATAGGTGTCCGGGCCGAGCGCGAAAATCAGATCGTGCAGATGGGAGAAATCACCGAAGAAGTTGCTCGGCACATCATGGACGAATGAAGGGCTGCTCGAAGCCACGCGTAATCCAAACGGGACATCTGGCGGAGCGCCGGTGAGATCGACCCCAATCTGCGAGAAAGGAATGCGCAACTGCCAGATGCGATGGGGCGCCGCCGAGGCAGCACTCGGACCAAAGGTCTGATGGGCGATCGCAAGCGGGGTACCCGATGTCAGGCCCGTCCATCGGCCGGCACCAAGATAAAATTGATAGCCGATATGGATCGGCAAGGTCGGGTAGATGGAGTAATTGATGTCTAGACGCGCGGTGATGCTGCGATTTCGGTCGACGTCGAAGGTCAACCAGAAATAGTCGTTCGTTCCAGGACTGTTGCCGTTATCGCCGGCCAGGTCCAATGCGATATACAGGAATTTGTCGTCGTTCTTGACCAGCATCAGGCCGACCGGCAAATGCATCGTACCGGCATCGGCCCAGGCGGCGGGTGAATAGGCTGCGGAGACGTTGATCGGAGTAGATGTCCAAACGCTGCGGAGGAATGCCATGTGCTCGCTCCCCTAGGACTGATCACTACAATTATAAGTTGAGTCGCACGCCATCCTGACAGTATGCAAATAAGAGTTGTATCATAAGCCGTGACAACCTCAAATATATCCCCACTTGCACCGCAGTCCATGCCCGAGATGCCAGCGATCGCCGGCGTCACCCTGGCCACCGCGAAAGCCGGCATCCGTTATGCCGGCCGCACCGACGTATTGCTGGTCCTGTTCGATCCGGCCACCACGGTCGCCGGCGTGTTCACCAAGTCGAAGTGCCCGTCGGCGCCGGTCGAGTGGTGCCGCGCGCATCTCAAGCCCGGCAAATCTTCAAAGAACTTGGCGCGCGCACTGGTGGTCAATTCCGGCAACGCCAATGCCTTCACCGGCAAGAACGGTCGGACGGCGACCAAGATGACGGCCGACATCGCCGCCAAGGCGGTCGGTTGCAAGGCGGCGGAGGTGTTCCTGGCCTCCACCGGGGTGATCGGCGAGCCGCTCGATGCCAGCAAGTTCGTCGCGGTGATGGACGGCCTAGTGGCCGGCGCCAAGCCGGGCGAGTTCGTCGCCGCCGCCAAGGCGATCATGACCACCGACACCTTTCCGAAGGTGGCGACCGCCACGGTGAAGATCGGCAAGAGCAAAGTGACCATCAACGGGATCGCCAAGGGCGCCGGCATGATCGCGCCCGACATGGCCACGATGCTGTCCTTCCTGTTCACCGATGCGGCGATCGCCGCGCCGGCCTTGCAGGCGCTGCTCAAGGAAGCCGTTGTCGACACGTTCAATGCGGTGACCATCGACGGCGACACCTCAACCTCCGATACCTTGATGATGTTCGCGACCGGCGCCGCCGCAGGCTGCCCGCGCATCGCACGCGCCTCCGATCCGCGCCTCAAGGCTTTCAAGCAGGCGCTGTTCAAGGTCCTCGCCAATCTGTCCGAGCAGATCGCGCGCGACGGCGAAGGCGCCCGCAAGCTGGTGGAGATCACGGTGGACGGCGCGGTGTCGAAGGCCTCGGCGCGCCGCATTGCGCTGTCGATCGCCAATTCGCCGCTGGTGAAGACCGCCATCGCCGGCGAGGACGCCAATTGGGGCCGCGTGGTCATGGCGGTGGGCAAGGCCGGCGAGCCGGCGGACCGCGACAAATTGTCGATCTGGTTCGGTGGCATCCGCGTCGCCCATAAGGGCGAACGCGATCCATCCTATGACGAGGCCGCGGTCAGCGCGGTGATGAAAAGGCCGGAAATCAGGCTGAAAGTGGCGCTCGGCCTCGGCAAGGGGCGCGACCGCGTGCTCACCTGCGATCTCACCAAAGAATACATTTCAATCAATGGTGATTATCGCTCTTAACCTGAAATTAACTGGCAGACTGGGGCTGCTCTAATCGTCCCTTTCCACTGCATAGCCCCTTAACCAAGGGCTGCCATCGTCGCGAAAGCAGGGCCGTGAATCCGAAGCTCGTTCTTGTTGCCGCCTGTGCCCTCATCGATGCCGACGGACGCGTGCTGCTCGCACAGCGTCCCGAAGGCAAAGCGATGGCAGGCTTGTGGGAGTTCCCTGGCGGCAAGGTCGAGCCCGGTGAGCGGCCGGAACAGAGCTTGATCCGCGAATTGAAGGAGGAACTGGCCATCTCCGTCAGCGAGGCCTGTCTCGCACCGCTCACTTTCGCGAGCCATGCCTATCCCGACTTTCACCTTTTGATGCCGCTCTATGTCTGCCGGCGCTGGGAGGGAACAGTCACACCGACGGAGGGACAAAAGCTCGTCTGGGTGAGACCGAACCGGCTGCGCGACTACGAGATGCCGCCCGCCGATGTTCCGCTGATCTCCCACCTGATGGCGCTGCTTTAGCTCGCGGACCTCGACAAGGGCGACGACATGCGATGCGGCAAACTGATCGCTGAATTCCTCCGCTTCCTGCGCGCCCGCAAGGCCGCAACGGCGATCGAATACGCGCTGATTGCGGCGGGCGTCAGCATCGCGGTCATCGGCGGGGTGACGACGCTCGGATCGAACGTCAACTCCATCTTTTATCAGAAGCTGACGACCGTCATTGGCGGCTCGGGCAGCTGATGATTCGGCCGCGTGGTGCCAAGCGGCCACGCCTCACAACGCAACGCGCCGACACGCTGCATCAATCGGCAGGACCGGCTTTGTCGCCGGCCGCATGTTCCTTGGTGCCGAGCGCATCGGCGAGCCGCCGCGCGGCCGAACCCGGCCGCAGCGGCTTCTGCTGGCTTTCGTGCGGCACCCAGCCTGACAGCCAGACGATCTCGAAGCTCGCGCGCACGCGGCCGTCGGGGTCGGCGAAGCGCTGCGCGTAGATCTCCGCCATGCGCATGAGCGTCCCGCGCTTGAGCGGCGTGCGGCGGCGCTCGGCCATCACATTGGTGGCGCCCATGCGGCGCAGATCGCGCATCAGCGCGAAGGCGGAATCGTAACGCACCACCAGCCGGTCGCTGTCGACCACCGGCAGCGCAAAGCCGGCCCGCTGCAGCAGTGCGCCCATTTCGCGCGCATCGGCGAAAGGCGCCACGCGCGGGGAGATGCCGCCTTCGATTTCGCTCTCGGCCGCGGCGAAAACTTCGCGCAATTCGCTCAAACTATCGCCGCCGATCATGGCTGCCAGCAGCAGGCCATCCGATTTGAGCGCGCGGCGGATCTGGATCAGCGTGCCGGGCAGATCGTTGACGAATTGCAGCGCCAGCGCCGACACCACCAGATCGAGCGAGCCATCGGCGAAGGGCAGCGCTTCCTCGTCGGCAGCAACGCGCGGGAAGGCATCATCGAGCCAGGCGGCGTGCGGCGTGGCGGCAATGATGGTGCCGACATTGTCGTTGGCGGCGAGCACCCGCCGCACCGCGTCGGTCGGCGTGCCGAGATCGACCACGCGCTCGAAGCGGCGCAGCACGACGGCAATGCGCTCGCCGAGATCGGCGGCGACCCGGTCGATGAGAAAGCTCTCAGCCCCGAGCGCGCCGGCGCGCCGCTGGCGCCAGCGAAGCAATTCGCGGTCGAAGATACTCGGGCCGGTCATGTCCCTATCCTGTGACGCCCTCTTCCGGTTTGTGTTACCGTTGCAGCATGAACGAGCTTGTCTCGGCAAGAGAGGAAAAGCCGGTCCCGCTGGCAAAGGTCCGCGGGGCTGTGCGTTCCGCGCTACGCTTGGCGCTCGACTTCGCTTTGCCGCCGCTGTGCCCATCCTGCCGCACGCCGCTTGGCGACGGTGCCGGGCTGTGCGCGGCCTGCTGGTCGAAATTATCGCTCATCGAGCCGCCCTACTGCGCCCGGCTCGGCATTCCGTTCGTTTACGATCCCGGCTCCGGCCTTTTGTCGATGGAGGCGATCGCCAATCCGCCGGCCTACGACCGGGCGCGGGCGGCGGTGCGTTACGACGATATCGCGCGCGCCCTGGTACATCGGTTCAAATATGGCGACCGGCTCGATCTGGCGCCCCTGATGGGGCGCTGGATGGCGCGTGCCGGCCACGAGCTGCTGGCCAGCGCTGACGCCCTGGCACCGGTACCGCTGCATTGGCGCCGGCTCTGGGCGCGCCGCTTCAACCAGTCGGCGGCGCTGGCCGGCACCATCTCCGCCCTCGCCGGCCCGCCTGTGCTGCATGGCGCCGTCAAGCGCGTCCGCGCCACGCCGCAGCAGGTCGGCCTCAACAAGAACGAGCGGGCCGAAAACGTGCAGGGCGCCTTCAAGGTACCAGCGGACCGCAAGGCCGATGTAACCGGCCGGCGGCTGGTGCTGGTCGACGACGTCTTGACCTCCGGCGCCACGGTCGACGCCTGCGCCCGGGCCCTCTTGCGCGCCGGGGCT
>JAKAMD010000017.1 GCA_021823875.1 Pseudomonadota bacterium
CGAAGATATTGACCAGGATGCCCTTCACGTTCGGATCGGAGGTGATGATCTTGAACGCGGCCGTCACCTTGTCCTTTGTGGCGCTGCCGCCGACGTCGAGGAAATTGGCCGGCGCCATGCCGTAGAGCTTGATGATGTCCATGGTCGCCATGGCCAGGCCGGCGCCATTGACCATGCAGCCGATGGAGCCATCGAGCGCGATGTAGTTGAGGTCGAACTTTGAGGCCTCGACTTCCTTCTCATCCTCTTCGGTGAGATCGCGCAACGCCATCACGTCCGCATGGCGATAGAGCGCATTGCCGTCGAAGCCGACCTTGGCGTCGAGGCAGATCAGCTTGCCGTCCTTGGTCACCACCAACGGATTGATTTCCAAGAGGCTCATGTCCTTGCTGGTGAAGGCGGAGTAGAGCTTGGGCAGAAGTTCGCCTGCCTGCTTGGCGAGATCGCCGGAAAGCTTCAGCGCCTGGGCAACGCGGCGACCGTGATGCGGCATGATGCCGGTGGCCGGATCGACCGAGAAGGTGAGGATCTTCTCGGGATGGGTTTTCGCCACTTCTTCGATGTCCATGCCGCCTTCGGTGGAGACCACAAAAGCGACGCGCGAGGTTTCGCGATCGATCAGCGCCGAGAGATAGAACTCGCGGTCGATGGCCGAGCCTTCTTCGATATAAAGCCGGTTGACCTTCTTGCCCTGCGGGCCGGTCTGATGCGTGACCAGGGTCGAGCCGAGGATTCGGCTGGCCTCTTTCTTCACGTCATCGATGGACTTGACCACCTTGACGCCGCCGGCCTTACCGCGACCACCGGCATGGATCTGCGCCTTTACCACCCAGACCGGGCCGCCCAACTCCTCGGCGCCCTTGATGGCTTCATCGACGCTGAAGGCCGGCACGCCGCGCGGCACCGGTACACCGAACTCCCGCAACACAGCCTTCGCTTGATACTCGTGGATATTCATGCCGACTCCCTAGACTCGTCCCGGGCGGACGCGACGTACAAAAATACGCCGCGGTCTCGGGACCGCGATGACTTCCGCCTCTTTCGCGTTCCCGGATCGGCGCCGCACCGCGAACGGTGCGGCGCATCCAGGAGACGCAAACTCACGCCAAGTTCGGCGCGATCTTCTTGCAGGCCTCGACCAAGCCCTGCACGGAGGACGCCGACTTCTCGAACATGCCGCGCTCGGCGCCGTTGAGCTCGATCTCGACAATGCGCTCGACGCCCTTGGCGCCGATCACCACCGGTACACCGACATACATGTCCTTGACGCCGTATTCGCCATTCAACCAGGCGGCGCATGGCAGCACGCGTTTCTTGTCGAGCAGATAGCTCTCGGCCATCGCGATCGCGGAAGCGGCCGGCGCATAGAAGGCCGAGCCAGTTTTCAAGAGCGCGACAATCTCGCCGCCGCCGCCAGCGGTGCGCTTGATGATCTCGTCGACGCGCGCCTGGGTGGTCCAACCCATCTTCACCAGATCGGGCACCGGGATGCCCGCGACAGTCGAATAGCGGATCAGCGGCACCATGGTGTCGCCGTGGCCACCGAGCACGAAGGCGGTGACGTCTTCCACGGACACATTGAACTCGTCCGCGAGGAAATAGCGGAAGCGCGCCGAGTCAAGCACGCCGGCCATGCCGACCACTCGGCTCTGCGGCAGCTCGCAATATTTCTGCAGTGCCCACACCATGGCATCGAGCGGATTGGTGATGCAGATCACGAAGGTGTTGGGGCAGTATTTCTTTATGCCCGCACCCACCTGCTCCATCACCTTGAGGTTGATGCCGAGCAGGTCGTCGCGGCTCATGCCGGGCTTGCGCGGAACGCCGGCGGTGATGATGCACACGTCGGCGCCTTCGAGGGCTTCATAGCTGTTGGTGCCAGTGAACTTGGCATCGAAGTGATTGACGGGCGAGGACTCGACGAGGTCGAGCGCCTTTCCTTGCGGGATGCCTTCGACAACGTCGAACAGGACGACGTCGCCAAGCTGTTTGAGGCCGATGAGGTGGGCCAGCGTGCCGCCGATTTGGCCTGCGCCGATCAACGCAATTTTCTTTCGCGCCATGGGGAAAACTCTCGATTGCTGGAACGCCGCGGAGCGCGGTCGTGACGCTGGGTTATCCCCTCTAGTGCGATGCGGCAAGGCGCCGGATGGCATAACCGCATGGCAATAGGTGGCAGGCGAAAGTGTGGTATGTATTATACATTATACCAGACGGCGTCTAGCCTGGATAATTATCCTATCAAAACGCCTAGCACCCCGGCTGCTGGTCCGGATCATCCAAATAAAGAGGGCGCGTGGTGGGTCGGCGGCGCATGGCAGTCGGCCGCGGTTCCGCCTTTCAAAGGCGTAATCGGCGAATGCGCGGGCAAAAGAGATTTGCCGCGTCAGCGCCGCGTCAGCCCCGCAACGATGGGCCCCGGATCTTACCGCTTACGCAGCGTCGGATCCTGCATGATTTCGAGTTGGATCTGCTGGATTTCCGCCAGCCGCTCCCATTGCCGCGTCAGGATATGATCGATCTTTTCGTGCAGGTGCCTAATCTCAAGCTCGGCTTTCAGGTTCACCCGGAAATCGTTCTCCGACCTTAAGCGATCCTTCGCCTCCTGGCGGTTCTGACTCATCATGATGATCGGCGCCTGGATAGCGGCAAGGCACGACAGCACCAGATTGAGCAGAATGAAGGGATAGGGATCGAAATGATCGCGCGCCGCCGCGAAAATGTTGAAGGCCATCCAGACCACGAGCACCACGAAGAAGATCAGGATGAAGGTCCAACTGCCGCCGAAGGCGGCCAATTGATCGGACAGCCGCTCACCAAAGGTGCGGTGGCCGGCGTATTCGGCTTCGATATTCTCGGCCAGCGTCTCGTGGTCGGCGAGGCTCTGCACCACTTCCTGTTCGAGCTTGGTCAACTCGCCGCGCTCCTGACCGAGCAGTTCGGTCACATAACGCGAGCGGAAACGGTCGAGATCGTCGGAACAGACGAAGCCTTCGCTGGGCAGCTCGGGACAGTCCTGTTTGATGCGGTCGAGTAGGCTGGGCCGGACCACTTCAAGCTGGGTCACGTCGCGCACCGGCTTTTCCTTGCCGCAGATGATGCAGCGGAAACGCGTCGGTCGCGGCCGCCGCGCCCGGATCGCCGGCGCTGGCACCGGGCTCTCGGATACCGAAGGTTCGATCGCCATATTGGCTGCTTCGGCCGCCAATGGCGCGGTGTCCGATGAAATCGGTGTATCGGCCATGCTTGGCCCCTCTTTGCCGCCGTCCCTCGCCGAGGTTTGGCTTGCCCGCGCGCAAATGACAATGAAAAAGCGGTGCCTCTGCGGCAATGAATACGGCCGGCGCCAACGGGCGTTCAGGTCTCCGCGATGCCGCCGGTGTCGCCCGTATTCTCGGTACTGCGCGAGCCATGCGGCAGCGTCAGGTAGCTCTCCGAGCGCATCTCGATCAGACGCGAAGCCGTGCGTTCGAATTCGTGCGCTTCATAACCGTCAACGGCAACATAAAGCTCGTGCGGCTCGGCGGAGGCGGAGGCGATCAGCTTGACCGCATGGTCATAGAGCGTGTCGATGAGGATGATGAAACGCTTGGCCTCGTTGCGCTGGGCGTAGTCCATGATCGGGATGTTGTCGACAATCAGCGAATGGAACTCGCGCGCGAGCCGCAGATAATCGTTGGCACCGAGCGGCTGCCCGCAGAGCTGGGCGAAGTTGAAGCGCGCCACGCCCATGGCCGCTTCCGGCACCTGGAGCACGCGGCCCTGCAGCGGAATATCAAAGCGTTCGCCTTCCAAGAGGCCGGTCAGCTTCTGCCAAGCCGCATCGAGCGCCACTTCGGCGTCCTCGTCGGCCGGCACATACCAGCTCGCAACGCCTTCGAGCTTCTCCAGCCGGTAGTCGGTGCGCGCACGCAAGCGCACCACCTCGGTCCGCTCCTGCAACAAGCGAATGAAGGGCAGGAACAGCGCGCGATTGAGCCCTCCGGCGTAAAGGTCCTCCGGTGCCACATTGGAGGTCGCCACCAGCACCACGCCGAGCTCGAACAGCCGCGTGAACAAGCGGCCAAGAATCATGGCGTCGGCAATGTCGGTGACGTGGAACTCGTCGAAGCAGAGCAGCCAAGTCTCCTCGGCGATCGCTTCGGCGGTAAGCCGAATCGGGTCCGCGTCGTCGATGACGCCGAATTTGATTTTATGGCGGAAGACACGCACCCGTTCATGAACATCGGACATGAATTCATGGAAATGGGCACGGCGCTTACGCTGAATCGAGCTGGTCGCGAAGAACAGGTCCATCAGCATGGTCTTGCCGCGGCCGACTTCGCCATGGACGTAGAGGCCCGTGACCGGCCCTTCGGCCCGGTCGCGCTTGCTGAACAGCCAGCCCAGGGCCGAGGATTTGCGCGCGAGCCGATGCTCGCTCAAACGCCGCTCCAGCGCACCCAGATGCCCGACCACCAGGGCCTGGCCGGGGTCAGCTTCGATCTTTCCGGCGGCGACGAGCGCCCCGTAGCGGTTGCTGAAGCTCTCTGGCATGCGGATTTAGCGGAGCAGGAGGAAGTCCGGTTCTAGCGGGATCACGGCTTCTAACGGGCAGAAACGACACCTAGGAGCATCCGCGTTCCGTGTAAATCTCTCGTTTCTGCACGAGTGCGCGAAGTTAACTTCCGCCGCCGCTTTATGCTGCGCAGCTCTTTGCGCACAAAAGTGGCAATAACAGACCGCTAGCTATGCATTTTATGCGGGTCTGGGTCCATTGAGGATTTCTCCGTATACGCTTTTCCGCTGCAATGCAGCACATACCTACCTGCAAACGGCGGGCGGGAAACAACCGATTCGCCAGGGGGATACGCAAACAGGGCAGGGCCGACGACCATGGCTGGAGACCTGAAAATGCGCGAGCCTTTGCCCGAAGGCGGTTTTGTTCGCAAACTTTGGTTCGGTGAGACGGACGCCTATCGCGACCACCTCCTGCGTCTCGATCTTGAGAGCCGCCAGCGCCGCTTCTCCGGCGCCGTTTCGGACGATTTCATCGGCCGTCATGCCGCGACCATCGACGAGGTCGGCGTGGTGGTGCACGGCTTCTTTATCGACGGTGTGCTGCGCGGCGCCGCCGAGCTGCGTCCGCTCGGCAGCCTGTTCGCGCACGAAGCGGAAGCCGCCTTCAGCGTCGAGCAGCCTTGGCAGAGCCGCGGCGTCGGCAGCGTGCTGCTGGAGCGCACTTTGCTCACCGCCCGCAATCGCGGAATCACCGGCCTGCACATGAACTGCATGCCGGAGAACCGGCGTATGCAGCAGTTGGCGCGCAAATTCGCGGCGGAACTGTCGTTCGACTACGATAACGTGGTCGGCGCGGTCGAGACCCCGCGTTCGACGCCCTTGTCGGTGATCCGCGAAGTGGTTGCCGACGCCCACAGCTTGGCGACCGCCCTGGTGCAGGCGCAGTCGCGCATGTTCAAGATGGCCTAGAATTTTCTGCGACGGACGCCGGCGCTCGCCTTTTCCCGGAAACGGGAGAGGGCGAGTTCATTTCAGGCGGCCAATCAAGCGGCTAAGGGATAAGACGCCTCGACCACATAGGGTCCGCCGCCGACCGAGGCGCGCGAGGAAAACAGCACAAAGCGCGAGACCTGGAACGCCGGCGTGCGGAAAAGCCCGCGCGCGGCGAGATATTCCGCGACCTGACTGTTCGAGGAATCGCGCAAGCGCGCCAGCGTCACGTGCGGCGTGTATTTGCGCCCTTCCGGTTCCAGTCCGATGCGTTGCATCAGCCGTTCCTGCTCGGCCTGCACTTCGAGCAAGGCCGGTTCCGGTGCGACCGTCGCCACCACCGCGCGCGGCTTGCGGCCGCCGAATGAGGTCAGCCCTTCCATGCGCAATTCGAACGTGCTGCGCCTGACCCGGCCGAGCATGGACGCGATCTCGTGCGCCGTGACGTCATCGACGTCGCCGATGAAGCGCAATGTCAGGTGATAGTTCTCCGGGTCGATCCAGCGCGCGCCCGGCAAGCCGCCGCGCATTATCGACAAGGCCATGCCGATCGCGGACGGAATTTCAACTCCGGTAAACAGCCGTGGCATGGCAGTTTCTCAATCCGAGCCGTGCGCGCGGCGCGCGCGGGCGATCAGCTCTTCGACGCTGGGCAGGATGCGCTTGACGATGACGGCGACACCGGCCGGGTTGGGATGCAGGCCGTCGGCCTGGTTGAGCTTCGCCTCGGTGGCGATCCCGTCCAGAAAGAATGGATAGAAGACGACCGCGTGAGTCGCGGCAAGCGCCGGGTAGATGGCGTCGAATTCGCGCGCATAGTCGGCACCCATATTGCGCGGCGCCTGCATGCCGGCGAGCAGGACCGGAATCTTGCGGATCGCCAGCCGGGCCAGAATTTTCTCGAGCGCGGCCTGGGTCACTTTCGGATCGATGCCGCGCAGCGCATCATTGGCGCCCAGCTCCAGAATCACCGCATCGGTGCCCTGCGGTACCGACCAATCGAGCCGGTCGAGCCCATCGGACGCGGTATCGCCGGAAACCCCGGCATTGGCGATGGTGACGGTCTCGCCCTTGGCATGAAGCGCGGCCTCAAGCCGGGCCGGGAAAGCGGCTTGCGCCGGCAGGCCGTGGCCGGCGGTGAGCGAATCGCCCAAAGCAACGATCTTCAGCGGCCCGGCCGCACGCGCGGCCGTCGCCATCAGGATGGCACAAAGCACCAGTGCCATGGCCGCCAAACGCTGCAACAATGGGCCCTGCCTCCCATATAAGCCCGGTCGTGAACGCCAAACCCGCATGAGAGCTCCTTCACCAACCCCGGCCATCGCGCTCGCCGGCGTCAACCTGTCCCTCGGCCAGGGGGCAGGACGCATCCATATTCTCAAGGACATCGCCCTGGATATAGGGCGCGGTGAGGCGTTTGGCTTGGTCGGGCCGTCCGGCTCGGGCAAATCGACGCTGCTGATGGTGATGGCGGGGCTGGAACGCCCCGACACCGGCACGGTCACGGTGGCCGGCGAGGACCTGACCAAGCTCGACGAAGATAAGTTGGCGCGCTTCCGCGGCCGCAATGTCGGCATCGTGTTCCAGTCGTTCCACCTGATCCCGACCATGACGGCGCTGGAGAACGTGGCGGTGCCGCTGGAATTGGCCGGCGTCGCCGACGCGCAGGAGCGTGCGCGCGCGGAATTGGCGAGCATGGGTCTGGCCGAAAGGCTTACCCATTACCCGGCCGAACTGTCGGGCGGCGAGCAGCAGCGGGTGGCGATCGCGCGGGCGCTGGTTGTCGATCCGGCGATCCTGGTGGCCGACGAGCCGACCGGCAATCTCGACGAGGAGACCGGCCAGCAGATCATCGACCTCCTGTTCGAAGGTCAGGCGCGGCGCGGCACCACACTGGTGCTGGTGACGCATGACGCCGCGCTCGCGGCGCGTTGCGCCCGGGTGGCGCGCCTGCGCTCGGGCCGCATCGATGGGGTGGAGAAGCCGTGAGCACGAATTTTCATCCGTCATTCCGGGACGGCCCGCAGGGCCGGACCCGGAATCCATACGCCGCAGCGCTGCGGGTTTTGGATTCCGGGTTCGCTCGCTTCGCTTGCGCCCCGGAATGACAAATTGAAAGGCCCGCCATGGGTGAGCCTAGCAGTCTTGCTCTCCCCCTCCGCTTCGCGTTGCGCGAACTGCGCGGCGGCTTGCGCGGCTTCTACGTCTTCATCGCCTGCATCGCGCTTGGCGTAATGTCGATTGCCGGCGTCGGCTCGCTCGCGGCGAGCCTCGCCGATGGCTTGGCGCGGCAAGGCCAGATCATTCTCGGCGGCGATCTCGCCTTCACCCTGGTGCAGCGTCAGGCCAAGCCGGACGAACTCGCCTTCCTCAAGGATCACGGCAAGGTTTCAAGCGCCGCCACGCTGCGCGCCATGGCGCGCGAGGGCAATGGCGAGGCCACGCTGGTCGAGATGAAAGCGGTCGATGCCGTTTATCCGCTGTTCGGCGCGGTGACACTCGATCCGCCCGCTCCGCTCGCCGCCGCACTCGCCGAACGCAACGGCGTCTATGGCGCGGTGGCCGATCCGACCTTGATGGCACGGCTCGCGATCAAGCCCGGCGCGCGCCTCACCGTCGGCAATGCCACGTTTGAAATCCGCGCCGCGCTCACCGACGAACCGGACAAGCTCGCCGGCGGCATCGGCTTCGGCCCACGCCTGATGGTGAGCGAAGCAGGCCTGCGTGCCACCGGCCTGTTGCAGCCGGGCAGCCTGGTGCATTGGCACTACCGGCTGCGGCTGCCGGCCGCCCAGCAAAGCGATGCCGCTTTGCAGGCGGTCGCAGATCAAGCACGCGCGCAATTGCCGCACGCCGGCTGGGACATCCGCACGCGCGGCAAGGCGACGCCGCGGCTGGAGCGCAATGTCGAGCGCTTCACCCAGTTTCTCACCATCGTCGGCCTGACCGCGCTTTTGGTCGGCGGCGTCGGTGTCGGTAACGCTGTGAAAAGCCATCTCGACCGGCGGCGCGAGGTGATCGCCACGCTGAAGGCGCTGGGTGCCAGCGGCGCGCGTGTGTTCGCAGTCTATCTGGTGCAGGTGCTGCTGCTGGCGCTGTTCGGCGGCGCGATCGGCCTGGCGCTGGGCGCGGCTTTGCCCTTCGCCGTGAGCTGGATCTTGGGGCCGATCATCCCGCTGCCGATCGTGCCGGCTTTGCATCCGGGCGATCTCGCGCTGGCGCTCGTCTACGGCCTGCTGACCGCGCTCGCCTTCACGCTGTGGCCGCTCGGCCGCGCCCATGACGTTCCGGTCGGCGCGCTGTTCCGCGATCTGGTGGCGCCGCAGCCGCGCCTCCCGCGCACGCTCTACATGGCGTTGGCCGCTATCGCCGCGGTCGCGCTCATCACTTTGGCTGTGCTGCTCGCCTATGACCGGCACGTCGCCATCATCTATGTGATGACCGCCGCCGCGGTGTTCGTGCTGCTGCGGCTGGTGGCAGCGCTCGTGATGTTTCTTGCCGCCCGCGCGCCGCGCGCGCGCGCCACCGGCTTGCGCATGGCGCTCGCCAATATCCACCGGCCGGGCGCCTTGACGCCGAGCATCGTGCTCTCGCTCGGCCTCGGCATCGCGCTCCTGGTCACCGTGATCGAGATCGATGCCAATCTGCGCCACACTTTCTCGGCCGAACTGCCGGCCAAGGCGCCGTCGTTCTATTTCCTCGACATTCCGTCCGCGCAGGCTGCGCGCTTCGACACTTTCCTGCGCCAGCAAGCGCCACGCGCGACTCTCGAAGACGTGCCGATGCTGCGCGGGCGCATCGTCTCCGCCAACGGCATCCGCGCGGAAGACCTCAAGCCGAAGGAGAACGCCGCCTGGGTGCTGCAAAGCGACCGCGGCCTCACCTACGCGAAGGACGTGCCGGAAGGCTCGCGGCTGGTGGCCGGCGAGTGGTGGAAGCCGGACTATAATGGCCCGCCGCTGGTTTCGTTCGAGAACCGCATCGCCGAAGGACTCGGCTTGAAGGTCGGCGATCCGGTCACGGTCAATGTACTCGGCCGCGACATCACCGCGCGCATCGCCAGTCTGCGCCGCGTCGATTGGCAAAGCCTCAGCATCAATTTCGTCATGGTGTTTTCGCCCAACACCTTCCGCGGTGCGCCGCACAGCCGGCTCGCGACGCTGACGTTTCCCGACGGCGGCACGCCGGCCGAGGAAGGCGCGCTGATCCGCGCGGTGGCGCAAGACTTCCCGATGGTCACGAGCGTGCGGGTGAAGGAGGCGATCGAGGCGATCGGATCAATCGTTGCAAATCTGCTCTTGGCGATCCGCGGCGCCAGCGCCATTACGCTGATCGCCGCCGCGCTGGTCTTGGGCGGCGCGCTCGCCGCCGGCCATCGCGCGCGCGTTTATGACGCGGTGATCCTGAAGACGCTGGGGGCGACGCGGGCGCGGCTGATCGGCGCCTATACCACCGAATACTTGCTGCTCGGCAGCGCCACTGCCCTGTTCGGCGTGCTGAGCGGTTCCCTCGCCGGCTGGTTGATCGTGGCCGATCTGATGCATCTCACCTTCACTTGGCAACCCTGGCCGGCGCTCGCCGCCGCACTCGGCGCGCTGGCGGTAACGGTCGCCCTCGGGCTAACGGGCACCTTTTCGGCGCTCGGGCAGAAACCGGCCCCGATATTAAGGAACCTCTAGATTTTGCGACATTCGGCCGCGTGGAGGCCCTCATGTGGCCAGGGCTTTTGGGCTATAATGCCGCATCTGGATCATTAACGATCCGAAAGGTTGCAAGGTCATCTTCGGGCCATATCTGGCGCCCAAACTTCTCACGCATTAAATAGAGGCTAGCTCGACGCGGCTGCCGGAAAACAGCCGCGCCGATGGGGCCGGCCCCGCAAGCCGGAACAACAGAGGGAACGACAATGTCGGATTTCGACCGCAACTATGCCGCCCGGACCGGCTACGGCGCTCAGCAGGCTGCCGTGATCGATGCAGGCCTGCGCGCTTACATGATCCGGGTCTACAACTATATGGCCGCGGGCGTAGCGCTGACGGGCCTGGTGGCCTGGTTCACCTACAGTCAGGCGGTCGTGACCAATGCCGCCGGCCAGCTCGCGCTGACACCGTTCGGACAGACGATCTACGGCGGCCCGCTGATGATCGTGCTGTTCCTCGGCACGCTCGGACTGGTATTCTTCATGAGCTTCCGCATCAGCCATTTGCAACCGAGCACAGCGCTCGGGTTGTTCATGGTCTATGCTGGTTTGCTCGGGCTGATGCTGTCCTCGATCTTCCTGACCTATACCGGGGCGTCGATCACCCGCACCTTCTTCATCTCGGCGGCCTCGTTCGGCGCATTGAGCCTGTACGGCTACACCACGCAGCGCGATCTTTCGCCGGTCGGCTCGTTCCTGGTGATGGGCTTGTTCGGGCTGATCCTGGCGATGGTGGTCAACATCTTCCTGAAGAGCACCGGGCTCGACTTCGCCATCTCGGCGATCGGCGTGCTGATCTTCGCCGGCCTGACCGCCTGGGACACCCAGAAGATCAAGGAGATGTATAGCGTCAATGACGACGGCACCATCGCCGGCCGCAAGGCGGTGATGGGCGCGCTGACGCTCTACCTCGACTTCATCAACCTGTTCCTGTTCATGCTGCGCTTCATGGGCGATCGGCGCTAACGCGCCGTTGGGCGACCGGCGCTAAGCCGCCGTGACAGAGCAGATCTGGTTAAGCGCCCGGGCCTCGTGCCCGGGCGTTTCATTTTTGGGTCATTGCCGGGCTTGACCCGGCAATCCAAGATGCTGTTCAGCAAACCACTGCCGCCGAAAGGCTCTCGACTGCGGCAACTCATCATGGATGCGCGGCTCAAGCCCGCGCATGACGGCTCTCAAATGTCTCTCGCCATTCGCCCCGCCACACCCGCCGATGTCCCGGCCATCACCCGCATCTATGCCCATGCGGTCGAAACCGGCACGGCTTCGTTCGAACTGACGCCGCCGGACGAAGCCGAGATGGCGCAGCGCATGGAAAGCCTGCTGGCCAAGGACTTCCCCTACCTCGCCGCCGAAGCGGACGGCACGGTCACCGGCTATGCCTATGCCGGCCCCTATCGCGCGCGGCCGGCCTATCGCTTCACGGTCGAGGATTCGGTCTATGTCGCGCCCGATCAACAGGGCCGTGGCGTCGGCCGCGCTCTGCTGGCGGCGCTGGTCGAGGCGTCAGCCACGCGCGGCTTCCGCCAGATGATCGCGGTGATCGGCGATTCCGAGCAGGCGGCCTCGATTGCCGTGCATGCGGCGGCCGGCTTCTACTACGTCGGCACCTTCCCGCACGTCGGCTACAAGTTCGGCCGCTGGCTCGATACCGTGCTGATGCAGCGTGCGCTCGGGCCGGGCTCAACGACGGCACCGTGATTTTCGTCATTCCGGGACGCTCGCACAGCGAGCAGACCCGGAATGACTGATATTAATTCACCAACGCCAATTGCGACCGATCGATTGCGCGCAGCACGCGGTCGAGCTCGTGGCCGCGGCGCACGATCAGGCCGGTGGCCGAGATCACGCTGTAGGCGCCCTGGCGGCGCTCCAGCTTCGGATTTTTTTCGATGCGATAGAGCGGCGCTTCCGAGGAACGGCGGAACACCGAGAATACGGCGCGGTCTTTCAGGAAATCGATGGCGTAATCGCGCCACTCGCCGGCGGCGACCTTGCGCCCATAAAGGTCGAGAATGCGGTTCAGCTCGCGGCGGCTGAAGGTGACATGGGGAGCGATTTGGGGAACGGCGGTGCTGCGCGTCGAGGTGCCGCCCCCGAGGGACTGGCTGGGTTCGATTTCGCCGGGATCGAAGCTCATCGGCGCCTCCTTTTCGATTACGATTTCGTGACAATGATCGCGCCGCCGGCGCGCTTCGGCAAGGGCCTCGTGGTGCGTGGAATTACCGGAAAAAACGTGTCGAAACGGCCGGAGGGCGATCACGAAGACGTTAAAAGTCCCCACAATAACGCCCTATTTCGGCCAACCGCCGGTCACGCTGGCATGCGAAAAGGTCAGCGTTGCCTCAAGGCCCGGCTGGTCACTGACCCCGGATTCCTCAGCCCCCCAGCCCCCCGGGGTTCGGCCGGCCGGGCCATTTGAGTTCCGCGTACGGTTCAATCCCCAATGCCTCCGGGCCGGTGTATGCCGGCCCGATTTTTTTTGGCGCTTGTCGGCTGTCATGCCCGGCCTTGTGCCGGGCATCCACGTCTTAAGCGTCGCGCCAGTCCAAAACGTGGATGGCCGGGACAAGCCCGGCCATGACGAGAAGAGATATTCGGAACGCAACTAGCGCGTTGCGGCTGCAGGCAATGGCGCGCTCGCGACACCGAGCATCAAGCCGGGCTTGGCGCGTGTGCCGCTCTGCACCAGCACGTCGAGCCGATCGACATCGGCGAGCGTGAATTGCTTGTCGGGCAGATCGGCGAGTTTGTAACTGAAGCTGCGCGCCTTGCCGTCCCACTCGCCGAGCTTCACCCATCGGCGCACCACATTGGTGTAGGTCAAGGTGTGGCCGCGGTTCTCGCCGCGGCCGACCTTGACTGCGACCTTGCTGGTGATCGGGCAGAGCCAGACTGTGCCGCTGCGATCCGCATCGGTTACCGCCGGCAGCATGACCGTCACGGTGCCGGCATTCACTGTCAGGTTTACCGGCACTGTCAGCGGCGCATCGGCGCGGTCGGTTCGCGCGATCGCCTGCTCGATCGCCGCGCGGTCGCTGCCGAGGACGGCAACCACGCCGTTGATCACCGCCTGCGGCGTCGCCACCTCGCGATCGCCACGCGCTATGGCATAGGCGTTCTGGCGCTGCGAATGGCCATGCAGCGCCAGCGTGTCTTTCCAGCCGAGATAGTCCCAGTAATCGACCGGCAGGCTCATGGTCACCAGCGACGGATCGCGCGCCAATTCGGCGAGCAGGCGATCGGCCGGCGGACAGGACGAGCAGCCTTGGCTGGTGAACAGTTCGATGACCGCGCGGGTACCGCCGGCCACAGCCGGCGTGATCGCGCCGAAGGCGAGTGCGGCTGCCAAGACGATAGGGCGATAGTTCATGCGCAACCCCGCGAGCCCCCCTCGCTGCGCATGCTATAGAACGGCGTCCCGTTCACTCGCCACTCACTTCGCGGTGAGCGGGCGGTTGCCAGAAGGCAACCGCCCAAACCCGTCAAACCGCAAGCTGGCGCAGCACGTACTGCAGAATGCCACCATTCTTGAAGTAATCGAGCTCGTCGAGGGTATCGATCCGGCAGATCAGCGGCACGCGCTTGAGCGTCCCGTCGCCCATGACGATCTCAGCGATCAGCCGCTGGCGCGGTTTCAGCTCGCCGTGCAGGCCGCGGATGGTGACCTGCTCGTTGCCCTTCAAGCCGAGCGTTTGCCAGGACGTGCCTTCCTCGAATACCAGCGGCATCACGCCCATGCCGACCAAGTTGGAGCGGTGGATGCGCTCGAACGACTGGGCGATGACCGCCCGCACGCCGAGCAGCACCGTGCCTTTGGCCGCCCAGTCGCGCGAGGAGCCGGTGCCGTATTCCTTGCCGGCGAAGATGACGAGCGGGACGTCCTCCTGCTTGTACTTCATCGCCGCGTCGTAGATCGTCATGCGCTGCTTCGAGGGATAGTGGACCGTGAAGCCGCCTTCGACGCCCGGCACCATCTGGTTCTTCAGCCGGATGTTGGCGAAGGTGCCGCGCATCATGACCTGATGATTGCCGCGGCGGGTGCCGTACTGGTTGAAGTCCTTCGGCCGCACCTGATGGTCGCGCAGGTATTCGCCGGCCGGACTCTCCTGCTTGATCGAACCCGCCGGCGAGATGTGGTCGGTGGTAATCGAGTCGAGCAAGAGCGCCAGCACGCGCGCTTCAATAACATCCTCGAGCGGCTTCTGGCGCTTTTCCATGCCTTCGAAGTAAGGCGGGTCCTGCACGTAAGTCGAACGATCGTCCCACGTGTAGGTCAGGCCGCCCTTGACCGCGATCTTGCGCCAGTTGGCATCGCCCTTGAACACGTCGGCGTATTTCTTGGCGAAGATCGACTTGGTGACGTTCTTGGCAACGAAGGCACCGATCTCCTTGTTCGACGGCCAGATGTCCTTGAGGAACACCTTCTTGCCCTTGTCGTCGACGCCGATCGGATCCTTCAAGAGATCCACCTGCATGGAACCGGCGATGGCATAGGCCACCACAAGCGGCGGCGACGCCAAGTAGTTGGCGCGCACGTCGGCATTGACGCGGCCTTCGAAGTTGCGGTTGCCGGACAGCACGGCCGCCGCCACCAGATCGTTTTCGTTGATGGTCTGCGAAATCTCTTCCGGCAGCGGGCCGGAATTGCCGATGCACGTGGTGCAGCCATAGCCGACCAGATTGAAGCCGAGCTTGTCGAGGTCCTTCTGCAGGCCGGCCTTCTCGAGATATTCGCCCACCACCTGCGAACCGGGCGCCAGTGACGTCTTCACCCACGGCTTGGCGGTGAGGCCCTTGGCCGCCGCCTTGCGCGCGAGCAGGCCGGCACCGATCATCACGTTCGGGTTGGAGGTATTGGTGCAGGAGGTGATGGCGGCGATCACGACATCGCCATGGCCGAGATCGTAGTTCTTGCCCGGCACCGGCACGCGCTTCTTCATCTCAGAGGCTTTGTTGAATTCCTTGTCCATGGAGGCCGTAAAGCCGTTCTTGACGTCCTTGAGCGCGATGCGGTCTTGCGGCCGCTTGGGACCGGCGAGCGAAGGCTCGACGGTGGAAAGGTCGAGCTTGAGCACGTCGGTGAACATCGGGTCCGGCGTGGTCTTCACGCGGAACATGCCCTGCGCCTTGGCGTAAGCCGCGACCAGCGAGACCACCTCGGCCGGGCGGCCGGTGTTCTTCAGATAGACCAGCGTATCGTCGTCGATCGGCGAGAAGCCGCAGGTGGCGCCGTATTCCGGCGCCATGTTGCCGAGCGTGGCACGGTCGGCGAGCGTGAGATGCGTGAGGCCGGGGCCGAAGAACTCGACGAACTTGCCGACCACGCCGCGCTTGCGCAGCATCTCGGTGGCGGTGAGCACCAGGTCGGTGGCGGTGACGCCTTCCTTCAGGCGGCCGGTGAGCTTGAAGCCGATCACCTCGGGCAGCACCATCGACAGCGGCTGGCCAAGCATGGCCGCTTCCGCCTCGATGCCGCCGACGCCCCAACCGAGCACCGAGAGGCCGTTGACCATGGTGGTATGCGAGTCGGTGCCAACCAGCGTGTCGGGATAGGCCACCACCATGGTGGTCTCTTTGCCGTCGAGCTTGACCTTGTCCTTCTTCGACCACACGCCGCGCGACAGGTATTCGAGATTGACCTGATGGCAGATACCGGTGCCGGGCGGCACCACGGAAAAATTGTCGAACGAGCGCTGTGCCCATTTCAGGAACTTGTAGCGTTCCTGATTTTGCCGGTATTCCTCCTCGACGTTCTTCTTGAACGCCGTGTTGGATCCGAAATAGGTCACCGCCACCGAATGATCGATAACCAGATCGACCGGGATCAGCGGGTTGATCTTCTTGGGATCGCCGCCGAGCGCCTTCATCGCATCGCGCATGGCGGCGAGATCGACCACCGCCGGCACGCCGGTGAAGTCCTGCATCAAGACGCGCGCGGGACGGAAAGCGATTTCGCGGTCGGACGATTTGGTTTTGAGCCAATCCGCCACTGCTTTGATGTCGTCCTTGGTCACCGTGCGCCCATCTTCGTGGCGCAACAGGTTTTCCAACAACACCTTCATCGAAAACGGCAGGCGGGAAATGCCTTTGAGGCCGTTCTTCTCAGCGGTGGGAAGACTGAAATAGGCGTAGCTCTTGCTACCGACCTTCAGGGTTTTGCAGCACCGAAAGCTATCGAGCGAAGTCATGTCGAGTGTTTCCATTCCCGGCCCGGGAGATCGGCGGGGGTTCGGCTAAGCTTTTGTAAAGCAAAGCGTTTTCTCGCGGGCAAGACTTGTGACCAAATTCCATTTAAGGAACGCCGCAAGAGCGGGCTTATAAGGGCTTTTGCGGTTCGACGCCATATCTACCAGGACGGTTCCAGGACAATGCGCGAAAGATTGCCAGATTCCGGTTCGGGGGCTGTTGCCTCGCGGTACCGGGCTAGGATACGGCCGGCCTGATGCAGCTCATCGGTGACAATCTCAGATGCGTCCGCGGCGGCCGTGAGGTCTTCGCCGACCTGAATTTCCGCGTGGCGAGCGGCGAGGCCATGGTGGTGACCGGCCGCAATGGCGCCGGCAAGTCCTCGCTTTTGCGCGTCATTGCAGGCTTGGTCCACTTGACGGGCGGACAGCTTTCGCTCGACGGCGGCATACCGGAGGCGAGCGTGGCCGAGCAGGCGCATTATCTCGGCCACCAGGACGCGCTGAAGCCGTCACTTTCGGTGGCTGAAAATCTGCAGTTCTGGGCCGAGTTCCTGCGCATCGAGGGTAGCATTGAAATCATACCTGCTCTGCAGGCCGTCGATCTGCAGCCGCTAGCCGATTTACCGGCGGCGTACCTCTCGGCCGGTCAGCGCCGCCGCCTGTCGATCGCCCGTCTGGTCGCGATCAAGCGGCCGATCTGGCTGCTGGACGAGCCGACCTCGGCGCTCGACGTGGCCTCGCAAGGCCGGCTGGCCAAGCTGATGCGCGCGCATATCGCGGGCGGCGGCATGATCATCGCTGCCACCCACGGCCCGATCGGGCTCGACAATCCACGCGAACTGCAAATGGGGCCGCAATGAGCGCCTTTGTGAGCCTGCTTAAGCGCGACATGCGGCTGGCCATCCGGGTCGGCGGCGGCGCGCTGATGGGCGCCTTTTTCTTCCTGATCGTGGTGGTGATGATGCCTTTCGCGGTGGGGCCCGATCTCGGGCTGCTGTCGCGCCTCGGCCCCGCCATTCTGTGGATCGGCGCCCTGCTGGCGAGCCTTTTGGCGCTCGACCGGCTGTTCGCCACCGACCATGAGGACGGCTCGCTCGATCTCCTGATGATGGGCGACATGCCCCTGGAACTCGTGGTGGCGGCCAAGGCAGTCGCCCATTGGTTGACCACCGGCCTGCCGCTGGTGCTGATCACGCCGCTCCTGGCGCTCATGCTCAATGTTGAGCCGAAGGCCCTGGGCCCCCTGATGCTGACCCTGGTGGTCGGCACCCCGGCGCTCACCTTCATCGGGCTGGTGGGGGCGGCGCTGTCGGTGGCGCTGCGCCGCGGCGGACTGTTACTGGCAGTTTTGGTGCTGCCTTTGACGGTTCCAGTGCTGATCTTCGGGGTGGCGGCGGCCAATACCGCAATCATTGGCCCCACCCCGTTCGGCCCACCTTTCACCATTCTTTGCGGGCTATCTCTGATGAGCCTTGTGATCGGCCCGGTCGCCGCCGCGGCAGCCCTGCGGCACGGCCTGGAATGATCGACATAGCCGCCATTCGACTCGTTCCGGTTGCCCGTCGCCACCCGCCCGACTAAAAGTTCGCCAATGGCCATTATCGATCTCGCCAATCCCACCCGTTTCATCGCCCTGGTCAACCGCGTGTTGCCGTGGCTGATCGCGGTGACCGTCTTGCTGTTCGCGATCGGGCTCGCCCGCACCATGCAGGCACCTGACGACTACCAGCAGGGCGCCACCGTGAAGATCATGTACCTGCATGTGCCGGCGGCATGGCTCGGCATGATGGCGTGGGGGATCATGAGCGTGGCCGCGCTCGGCACACTGGTCTGGCGGCATCCGCTCGCCGACGTCGCCGGCAAGGCGGCGGCGCCGATCGGCGCGGCCTTCACTTTCATCTGCCTCGTCACCGGCTCGCTCTGGGGTCGTCCGACCTGGGGCACCTACTGGGTCTGGGACGCGCGGCTGACCTCGATGCTGGTGCTGCTGCTGCTCTATCTCGGCGTCATGGCGCTGTACTGGACCGCGGACGACCCGAACCGCGGCTCGCGCGCGGCAGCGATCCTCTCGCTGGTCGGTGCGGTCAATCTGCCAATCATCAAGTTCTCGGTCGACTGGTGGAACACGTTGCACCAGGGTTCCTCGGTCTTCCGCATGGGCGGCTCGACCATCTCGCCGTCCATCCTGATCCCGCTCCTGATCATGGCGATCGCCTTCACCCTTCTGTTCGTGACGCTGCATCTCGCCGCCATGCGCAACGAGATCCTGCGCCGCCGCGTGCGCACCATGCGCCTGATGCAGGCGCAGGAACTGGCGGAGGCACACTCATGACCATGACCTTCGCGCAGGAGGCTGGATTCATCGTAGCCTCTTATGCCATCACCGTGTTTGTCATCGCCGCACTGATCGCCTGGATCGTGCTCGACTATTCGGCGCAGCGGCGCATCCTCGGCGATCTCGAGGAACGCGGCGTCACACGCCGCTCGAAACGCACCGCCAAGGAGGCCCCATGAGCACCACCGCCTCCGAGGAAAAAACCGCCCGCCCCAAGCGCCGCCTCTTCTTCGTGCTGCTGCCGCTGATCGGATTCATCGGCGTGGCGGCGCTGTTCCTGGTCGGCCTCAACAGCGGCGATCCTTCGCAGCTTCCTTCGGTGCTGATCGGCAAGCCGATGCCGAAGACCGTGCTGCCGCCGGTCGAGGGATTGAACCGCGATGGCAAGCCAGTGCCGGGTCTCACCGAGCAGACCTTCAAAGGCGGCGTAACCCTGGTCAATGTCTGGGCCTCGTGGTGCATTCCGTGCCGCGACGAGGTGCCGTTCCTGGAAGTGCTGGGCAAGGACAAGCGCTTCAAGCTGGTCGGCATCAACTACAAGGACGCGCCCGCCGATGCGCGGCGTTTCCTCAACCGATACGGCGATCCCTACGCCGCCAGCGGCGCCGACCGCGCCGGCACCGCCTCGATCAACTGGGGCGTCTACGGCGTGCCGGAAACCTACGTGATCAACCGCAAGGGCATCATCACCTACAAGGTGGTGGGGCCGATCTCCGACGCCAATCTGATGAGCACGGTGATGCCGGAGATCGAAAAGGCGATGAAGGATTAGCAGCCTTTCGGGCGGCCGCGACCAGCGTCTCAGTTTTTGTTTTATCGCGTTTCCGGACGGCGAACCGGTTCCCACTTCGCCTGGAAACGCTCTCAGCGCTATTCGCGTTCGGGACTGCGCGCGTATTTCGTCAGCAGCGGATATTGCAGCGCGCCGAACAGGAAGGTGAGCGGCACCACGCCGAACAGCTTGAAGCTCACCCAGAAGTCGGTCGAGAAATTGCGCCAGACGATCTCGTTGAGCACCGCAAGCGCGAAGAAGAAATAGATCCAGCGCCAAGTGAGCTTGCGCCAGCCTTCGTCGGTCAAGTCGAAAACCGAATCGAACAGCACGTTGAGGAACGATTTTCCGAAGATGAGGCCGCCGAGCAGCGTGCCGCCGAACAAGACGTAGATGATGGTCGGCTTGAGCTTGATGAACTCGTCATTGTGCAGGATCAGCGTCAGG
Source organism: Pseudomonadota bacterium (assembly GCA_021823875.1). Lineage (GTDB taxonomy): Bacteria > Pseudomonadota > Alphaproteobacteria > Rhizobiales > Xanthobacteraceae > Pseudolabrys. The sequence goes on from JAKAMD010000017.1 coordinate 19,935, forward strand.
CCGCCGAAAATCAAAACGATGATCGCCGTGACCAGCGGCATGATCTCGATGCGCCGCGTCTTCACGTAAGCGACCACCAGCGCGATCAGCACCGCCGCCATGAACACCCCGGTGGCGATGAAGATGCCGAACTTGGCATTGGCGGCGAAGAACAGCACCAGCGGCCCGATATCGAGCACCAGTTTGAGGGCGGGATTGAGTTTTTGTTTTTCGGCCATGGCCTTCCTTCTTCGTCATGGCCGGGCTTGTCCCGGCCATCCACGTTTGTTTGGTTGCACCGTCCTAAGGCGTGGATGCCCGGCACAAGGCCGGGCATGACGGTTGTGCTTTACTCCAACCCCACTACCGCCCGCGCATAATCGCGCGCGGTGAAGTCGCTGAGGTCGTCGACGCCCTCGCCGACCCCGATGAAATGCACCGGCAGGCCGAACCTACCGGCAATCGCCACCAGAATGCCGCCGCGCGCGGTGCCGTCGAGCTTGGTCATCACCAAACCAGTGACGCCGGCGGTCTTGCCGAAAATCTCCACCTGGCTAAGCGCGTTCTGGCCGACTGTGGCGTCGAGCACCAGCAGCACCGCATGCGGCGCCGCCGGCTCGACCTTGCGCGTGACGCGCACGATCTTTTCCAGTTCGCCCATCAATTCGGTGCGGTTCTGCAGGCGGCCGGCGGTATCGACCAGCACCACATCCACGCCCTGTGCCTTGGCGACGGTGATGGCATCGAAGGCAAGTCCGGCCGCATCGGCGCCCGG
>JAKAMD010000309.1 GCA_021823875.1 Pseudomonadota bacterium
TTCCTTCAGCTCCTTGGTGAAATCTGTCACCACCTCGGCATAACGGTTGCCTTGCGAGGCCGACACCCATTCGAGCCGCAGCCGGTCCGGATTGATGCCGGCGGCCTGCAGCAGCTTCTTGCCGAGATGCATAGTGCTGAGCGCGTCGTAATTGCCCTCGGTAATGTAATGGCATTCGCCCAGCCAGCAGCCGCCGATGAAGACCCCATCATTTCCGCGCATGAAGGCGCGGATAACGAATTCGAGATCGACGCGGCCGGAGCACATCAACCGGATCACCCGGATGCTGGGCGGATACTGGTAACGCGACACGCCGGCGAGATCGGCGCCGGCATAGCTGCACCAGTTGCACAAAAAGCCCAGGATGCGTGGTTTGAATTCGTGCGCTGCCATTCTCGAGCCGCTCCTGGCGTTCTCCGCTTACGCCGCGTCGATCTGGGAGAAGATTTCTTCGTTGGTGTAGTGTTTCAGATAGATGGCGCCGGTCGGGCACTTGGCGTTGCACAGGCCGTCGCCCTTGCATAGCACCGGATTGACGTGCGCCTTCTTGCCCCGCGGCGTTTCGTGGAAGTCGATGGCGTCGTAGGCGCAGGCGGTGATGCAGCCGGCGCAGGCGACGCAGGCGTCTTCGTTGACGTCGCAAATAGCGCCGGTCGCAATCACCGAATTCTTCGACAGCACGCCAATGGCGCGGCCGGCCGCGCCGTAGGCTTGCGAAATCGTCTCCGGTAGATGCTTGGGATAATGCGCGGTGCCGCACAGGAATATGCCGTCGGCAGCGAAATCGACCGGCCGCAGCTTGACATGCGCTTCCTGGAAGAATCCGTCCGGATTGAGCGGCACCTTGAACAGCTTCGACAATTCCGGGCTGGTGGAAGAGGGGATCACCGCGGCGGCCAACGCCACCAGGTCAGCATCTAAGGTGAGTTCCTGACCGAGGATTGGATCGGGTACGGTGACGCGCAGCACTTGCCGGCCTTCTGTTTCGGTGGCTTCCACCACCGGCTGATGCTCCGGCTCGTAGCGGATGAAGCGCACGCCCTTGCTGGCCGCCTCGCGGTAATAGTCCTCTTTGTAGCCGTAGGTCCGCATGTCGCGGAACAGCATGTAGATGTCCGCCGCCGGATTTGCCTGTTTGAGCTTGAGCGCGTTCTTGATCGCCTGGCTGCAGCACACGCGGCTGCAATAATTCCGCTCGGCATTGCGGCAGCCCACGCACTGGATCATCACCAGCGACTGGGCATTCTTGACTGCGTCGTCCTGCTTGACGAGGCGGTCTTCCAGCTCGAGCTGGGTCAGCACGCGCGCGTCCTGACCATAGAGATATTCGGTCGGCTTGTATTCTTCCGCGCCGGTGGCGATGACGACCGCGCCATGGCGGATATCGCGCATGCGGCCGTGCCATTTCACCTTGCTGGTGAAATTGCCGACATAGCCGGCCACTTCCTGGAGGGTGGTGCCGGTGGCGACGTGGATGGAGGGGTGCTTGTAGACCTTGACAATCAGATCGGCGAGATAGGCCTGCACGTCGACGCCGTCGAGCGTGTAGTGCAGCCGGCGCGCCATGCCGCCGAGGTCCTTGGCCTTCTCGACCAGATAGACCTCGAAACCCTGCTCGGCCATGTTGAGCGCGGATGTCATGCCAGCGACGCCGCCGCCGATCACCAGCACCGCCTTGTTGATCGGCAGTTCGATCTCGTTCAGCGGCTGCAACAAGGAGGTGCGCGCCACCGACATCCGCACGATGTCCTTGGCCTTGGCGGTGGCCTCGTCCTTCTCGCGCGAATGCACCCAGGCGCAGTGCTCGCGGATATTGGCCATGTCCATGAAATACTGGTTGACGCCGCCCTCGCGCACGGTGTCGCGGAACAGCGGCTCATGGGTGCGCGGCGTGCAGGCCGCGATCACCACGCGGTTAAGCCCCTTGTCGCGGATGACGTCGGCGATCTGCTGGGCGTTGTCGGTCGAGCAAGCGAAAAGGCTCTCCTGGGCATGCGCGACATGATCGAGCTTGGAGGCGTATTCGACCACGGACGGCACGTTGACCACGCGCCCGATATTGGCGCCGCAATGGCAGACGAAGACGCCAACCTTGGGCTCTTCCTGGCTGACGTCGCGCTCCGGCGGATATTCGCGCTCGCGGGAGAGCTTGCCGCGCTGATAGGCGAGCAACTGCCCGCATAGCGCATCGGCGGCGCTCGCCGACACGACGGATTCGGGGATGTCGAGCGGGCCCTGGAAGGCGCCACTGACGAAGATGCCGGGGCGCGAGGTCTCGATCGGGTTGAGCGGGTTGGTCTTGCAGAAGCCGTGCTTGTTGAGCTCGATGCCGAACTTGGCCGCCAACTCCGCCGCATCCTTGGGCGGGTTCAAGCCGACCGACAACACAACTAGGTCGAATTCCTCTTCGTGCACACCGTCGCCGTCGGTGGCGTAGCGGATGGTGACGTTCTGGCTTTCCGGAATCTCGCGGCCGACCGAGACATAGCTGCGGATATAGCGCACGTCGGGCAGGTTGGCGGCGCGCTGATAGTAGCGCTCGAAGTCCTTGCTGAAGGCGCGCACGTCGTTGTGGAACACGGTCGCCTTCAGGTCGGCGTAATGGTCCTTGGCCAGGATCACCTGCTTCTGGGTGTAGGCGCAGCAGACCGCCGAGCAATAGGTGTTGCCGCCGGGGATGACCTGGCGCGAGCCGACGCATTGGATCCAGGCGATGTGGTGCGGATGCTTGCCGTCGGAGGGCCGCCGGATCTCGCCTTCGTAGGGGCCGGTGGCCGAGATGATGCGCTCGAATTCCAGGCTGGTGACGACGTTCTTCATCGCGCCGTAGCCGAAATCGCCGCGCACTGCCGGATCGAAGGTCTCGTAGCCCGGCGCCAGCACGACAGCGCCGACCTCGATCTCGAGCTTTTCCGGCTTCTGATGCAGTTTGATGGCGTTGTGCTTGCAGACGCCGACGCAGATGTTGCACTTCTCGTCCTGCAGGAACAGGCAGGTGTCGGGATCGATATAGGTGAAGAGCGGGACGGCCTGCGAAAAGTGGATGTGCACCGCCTTGGTCAGCGACATGTTCTGATTGTACTTGTCCGGCACCTGCACCGGGCAATATTCGACGCAGGTGGTGCAGCCGGTGCAGCGGTCCTCGTTGACGTAGCGCGGCTTCTTGTTGAGCGTGACGCGGAAATCCCCGGCCTTGCCCTCGACCCGCATGATCTCGGTATTGGTGAGGATTTCGATATTGGGATGCCGGCTGCATTCGATGAACTTGGGCGACTCGATGCACATTGAGCAGTCGTTGGTCGGAAACGTCTTGTCGAGCTGCGACATCTTCCCGCCGATGGCCGGCGATTTGTCGACCAGGTAGACCTTGAAGCCGGTGCCGGCGAGATCGAGCGCGGCCTGGATGCCGCTGATGCCGCCGCCGACCACCAGGACATCGCCGAGACTGTCGGTCTTGGAGCCGTTCGATAATTTTCGTGCAGCGGTCATGTCTCAATGACCTCCTGGACGACTTCGGTGATGTCCTTGATCTCGATCTTTTGGCCGTTCTCCAGCCCGAGGCTGCTGTCGGTGAAGTTGGTCAGACAGTAGGGGCAGGCGGTGACCAGCACCTCGGCCCCGGTCGCCACCGCCTGTTGCAGCCGGACGTCGGAGAACCGTTCCTCCTTGGGTGTTTCCATCCATATTCTTCCGCCGCCGCCGCCGCAGCAGAAGCTGTTTTCGCGGTTTTCCGCCATCTCGGTCAGCGGGGCACCGGGAATGTTGTTCAGCACGTCGCGCGGCGCGTCGAAGATCTTGTTGTGGCGGCCGAGATAGCAGGGGTCGTGATAGGTGATCTTCTTGCCGTAATCCTTGACCGGCTTGAGCCGGCCGTCCTTGATCAGTTCGGAAAGAAATTGCGAGATGTGAACGATCTCGAAGTGGACGTTGAACTCGGGATATTCGTTCTTGAAGGTGTGATAGCAGTGCGGCGATGAGACCAGGATTTTCTTGACGCCGCGGTCGATGAAATTCTTGATGTTCTCCTTGGCGAGATGCCTGAAAACCTGCTCGTTGCCGGTCTTGCGGATGCTTTCGCCGCAGCAGTTTTCCTTTTCGCCGAGGATGCCGAAATCGACCCCCGCCTGATTCAGAATCTTCACCGTGGCGGTGGCCACCTTCTTCATGCGCGGGTCGTAGCTCAGGTAACAGCCAGGGAAGTAGAGGATCTCCATCCCCTCTTCGAACGGCTTGACCCCGAGGCCCTCCGCCCAGGCGGCACGCTCCGAGCGACTCATATTGAAGGGATTTCCTTCGGCGCGCAGGCTGTCGCCGACGGTGATGATCGGCGTCACGGAATCGGGAAACACGCCGTATTCGGTGGCGATGCGGCGCAGGGAAACGCCGATCTCGATCTGGTTGACGCCGCGCAGGCTGGTGTGTGGGCCGGGTTTTGGGGCAATTCCGCCCAAGCGGCGCACCAGCGCCCTGGCGAGCGTTTCATTCAGCAGCGAGCTTTTGCCCGAGCCGCTGACG
>JAKAMD010000310.1 GCA_021823875.1 Pseudomonadota bacterium
AGTGTGGCGATGAACGCCTTGGGCGTGGCGAGCATGAGGTGGGTGAACGTGGGCGCGAGCGCGCCGAAGCCGAGCGCGAGCAGCCCGACCAGCAGGCCCGAAGTATATTGGCGCGTGCGCTCGCCCGAGGTCGAGAGGATCGCGTTCACCGGGCCGGTGAGACAGGTCGATACCGAACCGACCAGGGCGCTCAGCATGGAGCCGGCGCCGCAGGCGATGGTGATCGCGTTGATCGGCGGCTTGTGGCCGGCCGCGCCGAGCACGGCGACGCCCTGGCCGTTCTGCACCGCGAGCACCGTGATCGCGAGCGGCAGCACCAGTTCCACCATCGCGGGCCAGGAGAATACCGGCGTATACAGCGTCGGACGGGCGAAGCTGAACAGCGCGCCGGCGCCGGGCTGGAAGCGATCGAGCAGGGCGATCGCGAGCGCGCCCACGGCGAGCGCGCCGATCAGCGGCGGCACATAGCGCCCAAGGCGCGGTGACGCGGTCAGCGCGAGAAACGCCACCACCATGGGCGCTGCGATCCAGAAATCGTCGCGCAGCGCATACACCAGATCGAGCGCAAAGCGCAGGAACACGCCGGCCACCATGGCCATGACGATCGGCATCACCGCCGCCTGCATCGCGCGCCGCACCCAGCCTGAAATGCCCAGCACCAGCATCAGCAGGCCGGTGACGAGGAAGGCGCCGATGACTTCGGCGAAACTCAGATGGCCCAGCGCCTGTCCGACCAGCACCGCGCCGGGTATGCTCCACAGGAATACCAGCGGCTGGCGGTAGAGCCAGCAGAACGCGATGCTGATGAGGCCGTTGAGGAAGAACGCGCCGAACATCCAGGAGGAGATATCGGCTTCGGCGAGACTGCCGTGGCGGCCGATCGCGAGAATGATCGCCACCGGACCCGTGGTGGCGAAGATGAACGCGATCAGGGCATTGACCGCATACAGTCCGCCGAAATCGGTGCGTATCTGCTGCAGACCGGGCGGCGCCAGCTCGGGGGCTTCAAAAGGCATGATCGGTTCCTGGCAATTCAATTGGACGGTTTTTGCGCAGTGGCGAAGTGTAGCCGATCCACGTAAGGCACGAAGACAACGGCGGGCGGGCCGCGGTGCGCCGCGCGGCCTGGAACTTGCCATCCAAGGGCACGCAGGCTAATCTCGCCATCAAACTCAAGCGGCGGCCAGCAACTTTCCAAGAATTGCGTCACCTTGTCCGTTGAGAATTTTCGGACGCATTCTGTCGCATGTTTTGGCGACTGTTAAATTTGATGCTATTGAGGAATGAAAATGCTCAACAACTGGGTTCTGCGTTCCACCGAATTATCTGTAAACGAGAAACAATGGTCATTCTGTGCATTGGTGGAAACGATTGTTGTCTGCGCGGTGTATTGGACATTTGCTCTGAAGTGGTTACTTTTAGCAGGCGCGATCGTTGCGCCGTTCTTGCTTATGCGATCAACCTCCTCCAAGGAGCTTGGAACGACTTTGCTGAGAGAATACTGGCAGCCGAGTGATCGGGATTGGGAAAAATTCGACCGCGCAAAAAAAATATTCTTAATCAGTTTAACTCTATTGGCTGCAAGTTCGATAACGGCTTTGACAATCGATGGGCTACCGTATACGTGGGAATTAGTTTATCGGTCATTGATCGCAGGCTTTGTCGGAATTGTGGGAGCCGGCGTCGCCTTTCTCGCCATTGATTGCAAACTCAGCTTCCAGAACTCTACGTTTAAGACATTTGTGGAAATATTCATGGGTGGGGTAGGCGCTGCTGCTCTAGGCGCTTTTCTTACCGCAGGAATATATGCAGGTATTTGTTCTGGTTTTTGCGCACTCTTAACGGCTGCTATTGCTTTTGGTGCACGTTCTGGGAATGGACCCAAGGGATTGGCAGGAACTCAGGAAGTTACACTCAGTATCGTTTTTTTTGCGATCCCATATATGCTGGCTGTATTCTTAAGAACAGTCGCGATTCGCGTATTTGCAACGTTACGGCATTTACCCGAAGGGATCAAAGCTCTGCCAGACAATTGGGCTGATAATTGTTGGAGAATGGATGTGTTCTATCCTGCCTCGATTCTTCCGGAGGCATACTCGGTGTCGCGCCATCTGACTGTTAAAGGTTTGCAGATGGCGCTAAAGGAGTCCAGAAATTGGCGCGAAAAGGTCATTTACGCTTTTAGCATTTTGTTGTATTGGCTCTCAGCAAACTTCTATCGCTTGGCTTTGAAAAGTACCCTATGGGCGTGGTGGCCTCTGGTGTTTTTCTTGAAACCAGTTTTCGATGGCATGTCGGACGATGAGCGACAAAATCGAACAAGAATGACGTTGTCGTGGGCTACCAAACCTACTTTGGGTTTGGGTGTTTTCTGGCTACTGGTCTATTTGGGCTATATCTTGCCGATACCTTTAGTGAGGAATTTGATACTTAATTTAAGTGAGAACGTTTACCTGAGCTTTGAAAAAGTCAATCGAGTTATTGATGTTCCGTCATTTGGATTAATCTGGTGGGGCCTGTTGATTAGTGGTGCGGTTACTGTTGTATTATTTTCCTACGCGAACCAAATCAACATACTTTTTAGAACTGAGTTAGATAGCGGAAGATTACAACTACTTAGTCCGGAAAACCAGAATGCATTTTTACGATTGGCATCGTTACAGGAGTTTTGGCGCCGAACACTCATGTTCGCACTTATTCAATCCTTCTGGTGGATGAGCCTCTATGTTTTGAATCTCGAAATCATGCACGTAAGAATTCCCGAATGGATTTGGTAGCGTACGGGTTCGTTTGCTGGCTTATTTTGTACTCCTATAGGATTCGCGCCGATCACTGGAAGTCCGGCTTCTATCATCTCGCGCTCGCTACCGGCGTGCCCGTAGGGCTGGCCTACATCGACTATCCGAGCAGGCGCGTCGGTCTGGATACGTTTCTCGACTTGAGCGGCGACGAGGCGCGGGATATGGCGCGCATCCGCGCATACTATGCAGACAAGCGCGGCCGCAATCCGGCACAGCAGAGCGATATCCGCTTCCTCCGGTCCGGCGCGCGTGCAGGGAATGGCACTTGATGCTGGTGCTCGAGAAACTTGCCAAGACCTACGCCGGCGCGCGCAGCCGCAGCGTACTGCGTGGCGTCGATTTGACGCTCGCCGCGGGCGAGTACATCGCCGTCATGGGCGAATCCGGCATAGGCAAGTCCACGCTGCTCAATCTGATTGCGGGCCTGGATGCACCCGATGCCGGCAGCATCCGCCTCGATGGCGTCGAGCTGACCAGTCTCGATGACGATGCCGCGACCCTGTTGCGGCGCAGGAGCATGGGTTTCGTGTTCCAGGCGTTTCATATCCTGCCTTACCTGTCGCTGGCACAGAACGTGGCGCTGCCGCTGATCCTGAACCAGGTTGCGGAAGACGAAGCCGCCGCGCGCACGCACGCGATGCTCGCGGCCGTCGGCCTCGCCGGACGCGAGGCGAGCATGCCGCGCGAATTGTCGGGCGGCGAACTGCAGCGCGCAGCGATCGCGCGCGCGCTGGTGCACAGTCCGAAGCTGCTGCTCGCGGACGAACCCACGGGCAATCTCGATCCGGACAGCGCGGCGCAGGTGCTCGGATTGTTGCGCGCGCAGGTCAAAACCAGGAATGCGGCCTGCATCCTGGTCACGCATTCGCAGGCCGCAGCAGCGACGGCGGACCGCATCGTGGTGCTGACGGCGCAGGGATTGCGCGAGGCCGGTTGATGCGCGCGACTATGCGCGCGCCGCTGACGCTGTCGCGCGCGGCGCTGTTCCTGGCGCCGCTGGCGCAGCACAAAGGCCGGCTTGCGGTATCGGTGCTCGCGATCGCGCTCGGCGTGGCGCTGGGCTACGCGGTGCAGCTGATCAACGCCGTGGCGCTGAACGAATTTTCGCAGGCGGTGCGCTCGCTCGCGGGCGAAGCCGATCTGGAAATACGCGGGCCGCGCGCCGGCTTCGACGAGCAGCTCTATGCGCGCGTCGCACGCATGGCGCAAGTCGCCGTGGCGAGCCCGGTGCTGGAAGCCGAGGCGAAACTGCCCGGACGCAAGGAGCCGCTGCAACTGCTGGGCGTGGACGCATTTCGCGCGGCGCAGGTGCAGCCGGCGCTGATCGGCAGCGCGCCCGCCGATTTGCTCGACCTCCTGCGCCCGGACGCGATTTTCCTCAGCCCGGCGGCGGCTGATGGTCTGGGTTTGAAGCTCGGCGATCGGCTTATCGTGCAAGTGGGGCTCATGCAGCAGAGTTTGCGCGTGGCGGGGCTGCTGCGCGCGAGCGGGCGCGAGCGCCTCGGCGTGATGGACATCGCGGCGGCGCAGCTGCTGCTCGGACGCAGCGGCAGCATCAGCCGCATCGATCTGCGCCTGCGGCCCGGCGCGGATATGGACGCAGTGCAGGCAGGCCTGCAGACGCAGCTGCCGCCGGGCTTGATCGTGGAGCGTCCGCACAGCGATCTGCAAAGGAACGCGAGCCTGTCGCGCGCCTACCGCGTGAATCTG
>JAKAMD010000311.1 GCA_021823875.1 Pseudomonadota bacterium
GAAGCGGTCCTTCACTTCTTCGAAGGCGCGCGCAAGACGCGAGCCGAACATTGGCTCGTTGAATTCCGACCGCACCAGCCCGTCGCCGTGCTCGCCAGAATGCGAACCCTTGTATTCGCGCACCATGGCGAAAGCCTCCTCGGCGATCGCGCGCATGGCAGTAACGTCCTTTTCCAGGCGCAGGTTGAGCACCGGCCGCACATGCAAACAACCGGAGCCCGCATGCGCATACCAAGTACCGCGAGTGCCGTGCTTCTCGAAGATCGTGGTCAACCGCGTGGTGTAGTCGGCAAGATGTTCGAGCGGCACCGCGCAGTCCTCGACGAAAGAGACTGGTTTGCCCTGCTCCTTCATCGACATCATGATGTTGAGGCCGGCGGTGCGCAGCTCGGTGATGGCCGCCTGCAGCGCCGGATTGAGCACCTCGACCACCCCGCCCCACTTGGCGCCGCTGTTGTCCCAATGGAAGCCAAGATCGCCGATCAGTTCCTTCAACTGCCGCAGCAGGCGCAAATTGACTTCGTGGTCGTCCTCGCCGAACTCGACCAGCAGGATCGCCTCTGGCGTCTCGCGCACGAATTTTTCCAGCGTCGGTCGGAACATCGCGATCTCGCGCGCCAGCTCGATCATAGTGCGGTCGATCAATTCGACCGCGATCGGCTTCAACCGCACGATGTGCTGCGCCGCATTCATCGCCTCGTAGAAGCTACCGAAATGCACGGCGCCCACCGCACGCCTCGGCAGCAGCGGCGACAATTTCAGTTCGATGCGGGTGGAAAAGCCAAGCGTACCTTCCGAGCCGACCAATATATGCGCGAGATTGATGTCGTTCCTGTCCGGCACCAGCGCGTCGAGATTGTAGCCGCCGACGCGGCGCTGCACCGTGGGAAAGCGCGTGGCTATTTCATCGGCCTCACGCGCGCCGATTGCCAAGAGATCCTTGGCAAGCGGGCGCAAGGACGCCGGCATATCGTCGATATTGCCGCCGATCGGGCCGAAACGCGCAATCGTGCCGTCGGCGAGCACCGCATCGATGGCAATCACGTTGTCGCGCATGGTGCCGTAGCGCATGGAACGGCCGCCGCAGGAATTGTTGCCGGCCATGCCGCCGATGGTGGCGCGCGAGGCGGTCGAGATGTCGACCGGAAACCACAAGCCGTGGGCCTTGAGCTGGCGGTTGAGATCGTCGAGCACGATGCCGGGCTCGACCGCGCAACGCCGGCCTTTGACGTCGAGATCGATGATGCGATTGAGATATTTGGAGCAATCGACAACGAGACCTTCGCCCACCGTCTGCCCGCATTGCGAGGTACCACCACCGCGGGCAAGCACCTGTACGCCCTCCGCCCGGGCAATTCCTATCGCTCGTTCGGCTTCTTCTATCGTTCGGGGGGCGACCACCCCGAGAGGCATGATTTGATAATGCGAGGCGTCCGTAGCGTAACGGCCGCGAGTAAAGCGGTCGAATTGCACATCGCCCGTCAATTCGCCCTTCAGCCGCCGTTCCAAACCGGGCCGGACTACCGCCACGTTATTTTTCCTTGTTGGGCTTGCTTCAGATTCACCATAAGGGCCCGTTTTCGCCCTCAAATTTGCTTGACCCCAATGTGACATTCATAGTTCAACGCCACAAGCGGCGCTCCCCAGCCGGGTCGCGCCCGTGGGGGAACCCACGACATTTCGCAAAAGCCGCCTTTAGGAGCGTCCTGCAATGGCTCAGAATTCCTCGCGTCCGGTCGGGCGCCACTTCCTGCATATCCCGGGGCCGACCCCCGTTCCCGACCGCGTTCTGCGGGCGATGGATACCCCGATCATCGATCACCGCGGACCGGAATTCGCCCGCCTGACCAAGAAGTGCCTGGAAGGCATCAAGACCATCTTCAAGACCACCAACCCGGTGATCATTTACACCGCTACCGGCACCGGCGCCTGGGAAGCGGCGCTGACCAACACCATGTCGCCCGGCGACAAGGTGCTGATGGTGGAGACCGGTCAGTTCGCCACCCTCTGGAAGAAGATGGCCGAGCGCATCGGCTTGCAGGCGGAGTTCATCGCTTCCGATTGGCGCAACGGCGCCGACCCCAAGGCGATCGAAGCCCGCCTGCGCGAAGACAAGAACAAGGAGATCAAGGCGGTCTGCGTTCTGCATAACGAGACATCGACCGGCGCGCTCACGCCGATTGCCGAAATCCGCAAGGCGATCGACGCCGCCGGCCATCCGGCGCTGTTCATGGTCGACACGATTTCCTCGCTCGCCTCGACCGACTACCGGCACGACGAATGGGGCGTCGACGTCTCCGTCGGCGGCGCGCAGAAGGGCCTGATGCTGCCGCCCGGCATGTCGTTCAACGCCATCAGCGACAAGGCGCTATCTGCCAACAAAACCTCGAAGTTGCCGAAGTCGTTCTTCGCCTGGGACGACATGTTGAACATGAACAAGGTCGGCTTCTTCCCCTACACACCGGCGACGCAGATGCTGCAGGGGCTCGCGGTCGGCATCGAGATGCTGCACGAAGAAGGCCTCGACAACGTGTTCGCCCGTCATGCGCGGCTGGGGGAAGCCACCCGGCGCGCGGCCAAGGCCTGGGGGCTGGAAAACCTCAACAAGAACGCCAGCCAGTATTCGCCGACCATCACCGCGATCCTGCTGCCCGAAGGCCATGACGCCGACAAGTTCCGGGCGCAGGCGCTGGAGACCTTCAACATCTCCTATGGCGCGAGCTTCGGCCAATATGCCGGCAAGTATTTCCGCATCGGTCATCTCGGCGACATCAACGACGCCATGCTGATCGGCGCGCTGGGCGCTACCGAAATGGCGCTGCAGCTCGCCGGCGTTCCGATCAAGAAGGGTGGCGCGCAGGCGGCGATCGACTATCTCGCCGCGGCGCATGGCGGCGCCAAGTAAGCGGAAAGAATAAAGCATCGATCCAATACGATATGGATGCGAATGGCCGGCCTTGTGCCGGCCATTTCGTTTCGGATTGAGATTGATCTACGCCGCTTTAATCCAATCGTTCGCCTCTACGGCGCGCGCGACGAATTCCGAAATCGCTTTTAACGTCGCCTCCGGTGCGTCACGTTGCGGCGAATGGCGCGCGCCCGGTAACAGCGCCGCCTCGACCGGGCAGTAGCACTCCTGTTGCGCCATCTCGATCTGCTTGACCGTGCCGTATTGATCGTCCTCGCCCTGCACGATCAGGATCGGCACGCGGATATAGGCGAGGAATTCGGTGATGTCCCATTTGCGGAAATCGGGATCGAGCCAGGCGCCGTTCCAGCCCCGGAAGGCGTTATCGACGTCGGCGTGCCAGCGCGAAAGCCGCTGCCGCAGATCACCGGTTTCATAAGCCTCGCGCGCTTCCTCGATCGACTTGATGCCGGGATCCTCGGTGAAGAAATGCGGCGCGATCAGCACCAGCCCGCCGACCCGGTGATCCTCATGGCTGCCGACATAGATGGCGGCGATCGAGGCGCCGTCGCTGTGGCCGATCAAGAGTCCATGCTTGAAGCCGATGGCCTCGAGTAATTGCGGTAGCGTCTCGCGCGCCTCGTCATGCATGTAGGTGAGCGGGCGCGGCAGCTTGACCGGGCTCGACTGGCCGTAGCCGGCGCGCGAATAGACGAAGACGCCGCAGCCGGTCGCTTTTTGCAGCTTGGCGGGAAAGTCGTTCCATAGGCCCGCGCAGCCGAGCCCCTCATGCAGCAGCACCAGCGTCGGCGCCTCGTCCGGCCGCGGGCCGATCATGCGGTATTCGAGATGCTGGGAGGCGATGTCGAGGAAGCCGGAGTCGGCAAATTTCATGCGCTGTCCATCTCACTGTCATTCCGGGGCGCCGCAAAGCGGCGAGCCCGGAATCCATAACCACTGACCGAGCGATACTTTGGATACCGGAATTATGGATTCCAGACAGCCGCGCTGCGCGCGGCTTCTGGAATGACGAGCCTATATACGTTCCTCTGCCCTCAATTTGAACCGCTGGATCTTTCCGGTCGCTGTCTTCGGCAGATCGGCGCGGAACTCGATCCAGCGCGGATATTTGTAGGGCGCCAGCAGGTTCTTGACGTGCTCCTGCAAGGTACGTGCAAGTTCCTCGCTCGCCTTGTCTGGCAGCTTGAGCACGACGAAAGCTTTCGGCTTGACCAGTCGCTCCTCGTCGAACCAGCCGACCACGGCGGCTTCCAGTACTTCCGGATGCGAAGATAGCGCCGCTTCCACCTCGAACGGCGAGACATAGATGCCCGACACCTTGAGCATGTCGTCCTGGCGGCCGGCGCAGACGTAGAAGCCATCCGCGTCCTGGAAGTATTTGTCGCCCGAGCGCGTCCATTCGCCCTGGAACGTCGTGCGCGACTTCTCGCGATTGTTCCAATACATGATAGCGCTGGTCGGACCGCGCACATAGAGCTCGCCCAGTTCGCCGTGCTCGACCGGCAGGCCGTCGTCGCCGATCAGCTTGATGTCGTAGCCCGGCACTGCTTTTCCGGTAGTGCCGTATTTGATCGCACCCGG
>JAKAMD010000312.1 GCA_021823875.1 Pseudomonadota bacterium
CGGCCCCGCCTTCCCCGGAATAGGTTTCGACCTGCAAATTCATCACGACTGTGTACCACGATGTGCGCCACCTGTTCCGAGAGTCTGACGCGAAGGGGCGCGAAAACCGATCATCCGCATCATCGGGTGAAAATCGGGTTTCACCGGTCAGGCATAGGGCGGCGGCTCATCCTCAAGATCGGCGGTAAGGATTTCGAAAATGGCGGCGGCTTTGCCGGTCAGGGCGCGTCCGCTCCGGGCCAATGCATCTGCTTCGCCATCCGCCCACAGAGCGGCTTCCTCGATTTCCGCTATATCCGGCTGGAGCGCCAGGATTTGCACAAGCCGCGCGTCGTCGAGTTCGCCAACCAGATGTATCAGTTCTTCTCTGCTCACCATGGTACCACCCGCAATTTGCACTGAACGCTCGCGCCGCCGGCTCTTCCGCCCTTGAATATCTCCAGAGGCGTTCGAACCTTGCGGCCGCGAGCCCTTCCTCGCGCATCATCGGCAGAACGGTACATCGTCTGAGCAAATCCGCATCCCGGAAGAATGCTTCGTTGTCGCACTTCACCGGCCTAGCCTCCACGCGGAGACAGCAAGTGAACGTCTAAAGACGCTGGCGTGGCTTGATTTGGGTCAACCTCTTGCGCTTTCCTGCGATGAGTGTATCGCGAATGCTTTGCGAGTGATGCGCCTCGATATGTGGAATGGAGGCGGCTAGCTGTTATTGCCACACCGGCGACCAAGGTTATGGTTTTGCGGGGCCAGCCGCCGCCCGTCCACCCGCCTCAGTGGCCAAAATGCGCTGCGATCAGATAGAACACGCTCGGGATGAGGACGGCGTCGTTGATCACATGTGCGACGATGGTGGGCCACAGGCTGCGTTTTGCCATGACGTAGACGCCAGACCAGAACATCCCGAGTAGCCCGGTGAAAATCGGAATCGACCACCCCTGCGGCGTGGTGAGGTAAGACACATGCGCCACGCCGAAGAACAGGCCGGCGATCACGATCTGCGCAGCGGTGCCGAAGCTGCCGCGTCGCAGTTCGTCCATCAGATAACCCCGGAAGAAGGTTTCCTCTGCCAGCGCCGCGCAGGGACCCACGACCGCGGATGCGAGCAGCGCATAAGGTCCCAGCGCGCCGGGCGCCTTGCCCACCGGCCCCAGATGCGTATCGAACCAGATCAGCCCTGCTTGGCCAGCGAGAACGACCACCCAGGCCAGTACGGGGCCTGGACGGTCGAAACCTAGCCCGGAAAAGCTGCGGTTGCGCAGCTTGAGATAAAGCGCCACCGGGACCAGCGCGGCGATCACGTCGCTCAGACCGATCAGCGTGACGTTGAGATCCACGTGCCACCACAGAGCCGGCGCGCCGGTCGGCGGCGCCAGATGGTGGATCAGAGGCGCGCCCAGAGAGCCGAGCGCCTTCAGCATCGCGAAGTAGAGGGCGAACATAGCCGCGCAGGTCGCGAGCGCCTTGAGCCGGCCGTGGTGTTTCGTAGCGGTCACTTCCAGGGTATCGCTCGTCATCGTGACGCTCCCTCTCATTTCTTTGGCAGGGTCCGGTCGACGGGGTAACCGTTCATCCATATACGGTTGATGGAAAGCGTAGCGGCGATGTTGGTGGTCGGGTCACCGTCCACCAGTAGCAGGTCGGCGCGATACCCTTTCGCCACACGGCCGCGGCGGCCGAGATGGAAAATCGCGTCGGGCAGCGCGGTGGCGGCGTGCAGCGCCTCTTGTGGCGTAAAGCCCGCTCTGACCAGAATCTGCAGTTCTTCATGCAGAGCGACGCCATGTGCCGTCGCGGGATTTGGTGAATCAGTTCCGGCGAGGAGCGGCACGCCCGCTGCGTGCAATGCCCTCGTATTCGCCAATACGGTAGGAAAGAACCGGGGTGTAACCTTCTTCTCCGTCGCCAGCAACGTGGCCCGCTGCATGGGGGAGAGATATGGCGCGACGCGCGGATCGCGCGCCAGTTTCTGGGCGAAGTCCATCCCCGACGCGCCCGCCCACACGTCATCGGTGGTTTCGAAAAAGATGTGATGCCTCTTGGCCAATGCGATGAAATGTGTCCCCACGACGCGATCCGGGATCATATGGGCGATGGCGTCGGCGCCGCATTCGATGGCCTCGCGCGCCGCCCATTCTGCCTGGGTGTGCACAATAGCCAGGCGATGATCGGCGTGCGCGGCCGCAACCACCGCGCAGACTTCGGCGCGTGACAGCGTCGGCATCGTCCTCCTGTCGTGATATTCGGAGAGAGTTTCAATAAAAAGCTTGATGTAGTCCGATCCTTCCGCCACGCGGGCGTCGACGAATTTTTGCGCGTCGGCGGCACTGTCCAAAGTCGGCACGCTCATGCCCGGTGGTAGCATTTCGAGCGGGGCGCCGCCCTTGACCGTAACGCCCAGTCCTGCCGCCCAGGTATCGGCTTGGCCGGTCCGGCCCAACGACGTGCGTTGCGCCTTCCAGGTCTTGAAGTCGCGGCTGATGTCGAACATGTCGAGTTCGGTCGTGACGCCGAAGCGCAACGCATCGGCCTCCGCGCCGGGAAATACGTGCACATGGGAATCGATGAGACCTGGAAGCAGGGTCTTGCCGTGACCGTCGATGACCATCAGCCCGGCCGGGATCGGAGCATCGCGCCTTACCACAGCAATCCGACCGTCCTCTACTACGACCGTGGCAAGCGGAATGGTCTTATCCCCGTCGAAGACGCGGACATCGCGAACGGCGAAACTGTTGTCCGCCGCCGCCGCGGCAATATTGCCGGCGATCAAGGCGCCGACGGCTGCAGCGATCAGGCCGCGCATGGAGGTCCTCCCAAAGGCTCCATGGCAATATCGGGGGAACCGCCGCGGCGTCCACGCGCCCAGCGCCGATTTGGCATGAACCGTGCGCAGCGTGTCGCGAGCCGGGCGCTAGATTTCGCCGAGGCCCAGGCGGACACGCAAGTGTTCCCGATAGGTGCGGCTCATCAACAGCTTCGAACCGTCCGAGAGAATCACGTCGTAATCGCCGTTGCGGCGGGCGGTGAGCGAGGCGATGCGCTCCAGCCGTACGATCGCCGAGCGATGGATCCGCACGAATTGCGCTGGATCGAGTTGCGGCTCGATTTCAGCCAGAGCGCCCCGGATCAGATGTACCGCCTTGCCGACATGGATGCAGAGATAGTGACCTGCCACGTCGATGTAATCGACGTCTTTCATCGCCACCACATCGGTGCGGCCCTTCTCTTTGATCGCCAACCGCTCAAGATATTCTCGTGGCACCACGGGCGCGACCCTGAGGCTGAGCTGGTGGCGGGCGCGATTAAGCGCGCGCGCGAAGCGCTCACGATCGAACGGCTTGAGCAGATAGTCGAGCGCGTGGACCTCGAACGCGTCCAGCGCCTTGTCGTTATGCGCCGTCAGGTAGATGATGACCGGGTGAAGCGCGGGCGGCAGGCGCCGCACGATCTCGAATCCATCAAAATCTGGCAACTGCACGTCTAGGAAGACAAGATTGGGTGCCAGCCGCGAGATAGCGCGCACCGCCTCGGCGCCGCTGGCTGCTTCGCCGACGATCTCGATATCGTGCTCGTCCGCCAAATAAAGTCGCACCCGCTCGCGGGCCAGTGCTACATCGTCCACGATCACGGCGCGGATCGGGGTCATGCCGGCGGCGCCTCGCGTAAGGGCAGCGACAGTGTCACCGCCACTCGGCCGTCGCCGTGCTCCAGTTCGAGCGCCTGCGTGTCGCCGTAGAGTGCATCCAACCGCTCGCGCACGTTGGCCAGGCCGATGCCGGTTCCGTTCGAAGGTTGCGCGGTTTCCGGCGCGTCGTTAGTGATCGTGAGCGCGAGCCGGCCCGCGACCGTCCGAGCCGAAAGCGCTATCTGCCCGCCGCCGTTTCGCCGGGCCACGCCGTGCACGATGGCGTTTTCGATCAGCGGCTGCAGCAGCATGACCGGTACGGCGGCGTTCCACACGGTCCCGTCGACGTTGAAGACGACTTTCAGTTCGTCGCCCAGCAATAGCGCATAGAGATCGGCATAGCCGCGCGCAAAGGCGATTTCGTCGCGCAGCGCGACCTCCTGCGGCCGCTCGCCCAGCGTTTGCCGCATCAGTTCGCTCAATAGCGACAGCGCGGCATCGGCGCGCGCCGGATCGCGGTAGCCCAGTGCGGAAATCGCGTTCAGCGTGTTGAACAGGAAATGCGGGTTGATCTGCGCCTGAAGGGCCTTGAGTTGGGCGCGGGCCAGCAGGCGCTCGCGCCGGCGATAGCGTTCGAAGTACGCGAACGCCTGGGCGATGGCCGCCACGGCAATGTAGGTCGGAATGCTATAGAATGAGGTGATCGTGGTCGCCGAGAGGATGTGCGGCACATCCGTCGAGCTGATGTGCCCGTGCTGCATGGTCAGGGCGCCCAGTACTGTGCCGACAAGGGTTGCTGACGGCACGATGGCGAAACCGGCAAGCAGCTGCAGCGTGAGCGGTCGCAGCACATGGCCTTCCGAAATCGCGAAACGGCGTCCAAGG
>JAKAMD010000313.1 GCA_021823875.1 Pseudomonadota bacterium
TGTCGCGCCCCTGCGGGTCCGAATGCGTTGTCACCAGCCCGCGCGGCTTGTTGTAGAGGAACAGTCGCGTGCGCGCCCGCCGCGGCAGCGGCTGCCCGTCGACCGTGATGCGGTCGCGCGCCGTAACATTGAGCGCCGGGGAGGCGATCACCGCGCCGTTGACCGCCACGCGCCCGGCCGCGATCCAGGCCTCGGCCTCGCGCCGCGAGGCGAGCCCGGCGCGGGCCATCACTTTGGCGATGCGCTCGCCGGATTTGTCTTGGGTGCGGTTTTCGGGCATGAGCAGCATTTATGGCATCGCCGTCCTTCATGCAATTGGCCCTGGAAGAAGCCCGCGCGGCCGGCCGCCGCGGCGAGGTGCCAATCGGATGCGTGATCGTGCGGGAAGGCACGGTGGTGGCGCGCGCCGGCAACCGCACGCTGGCCGACAAAGACCCGACCGCCCATGCCGAATTGCTCGCCATCCGCGAAGCGGCAGCCAAGCTCGGCAGCGAACGCCTGACCGATTGCGATCTCTATGTGACGCTGGAGCCCTGCGCCATGTGCACGGCGGCGATCTCCTTTGCCCGCATCCGCCGGCTCTATTTTGGCGCCGGCGATCCCAAAGGCGGCGCGGTCGAGCACGGCGTGCGCTTCTTCGCGTCGCCCACCTGCCATCACCGGCCGGACGTCTATGGCGGCATTGCCGAAAGCGACAGCGCGAGCTTGTTGCGGGAGTTCTTTCAGGCCAAGCGCGGGTGAGGCGGCGGCGGCACAGCTTCCGTGCAACGCGACACGGTCCGGCTAGACCGACTTGTCCACGTTCTTGCCCGTGCCCGGCGGCGGCGCCGGCGGCGCCTGACGCACCACCGCGTCGGTGGCAACGGTGGCTTCGGCGCCATCGCGCTCGCGCCGCGGGGGGCGCGTCGCCGATCTGGGCGTTATGGCGATACTGGGCTCGATCATCCGAATGCCAATGTTGTTGACACTCATCGCGCGCCCATGGCGCGCACGTCTATTGCGGCCGCGAAAGTAGCCGACGGACCTCAACAGAATGCAACGGCAGTCGCTAAAAATTGAGCGGCCTGCGTAAGCGAAAATTGTTCTTAACGCGGGCGCGGCGTTAACGCCTTGCCGGCTGCGTATTTGCGGCGTGCATTGAAAATTACGCCTGCTGGGCGAATTCCCACGCCTTCTCGGCGAGCGGGCGGATCATTTCGGCTTTGGCCGGCGCGTGTTCGCTGGTTGCCGTGCCGTCGCGCACGCGCCCGATGATGCCCTGCAAAATGGCGGCGATGCGGAAGAAGTTATAGGCGAGATAGACGGGCAAATGCGCGCGCGGATCGAGCCCGGTGCGCGCGACATAGTCGTCGACATAATCTTCCATCGACGGAATGCCGAGCCCGCCGAGATCGTGACCGACCAGCGTCGCGGTGCCGGCCGCGCTTTCCGAATGCGGCATGTGCCAGGCCATCAGGTGATAGGAAAAATCGGCGAGCGGATCGCCCAGCGTCGACAGTTCCCAGTCGAGCACCGCGAGCACCCGCGGCGCGTCGCGCGCGACAATCAGATTATCGAGCCGGTAGTCGCCATGCACCAGCCGCACCGGACCCGCCGGCGGAATGTGCTGCGGCAGCCATTCGATCAACCGCTCCATCTCCTCGATTTTTTGTGTTTCGGAGGCGCGATACTGTTTCGACCAGCGCTCGACCTGGCGTGCGACGTAATTCTCGCCCTTGCCGAAACCGGCGAGCCCGATCTCAACCGGCTCGAATGAATGCAGCCGCGCGATGGTTTCGTTCATCGAATCGTAGACCGCGGCGCGTTCGGCCGGATCGGAGCCGGGCATCTGCGGTTCCCAGAACACGCGGCCGTCGACGAAGCGCGTGAGATGGAAGGCCGTGCCGGCCACGCTCTCGTCGGCGCAATAGAGCAAAGGCTCGGCGACCGGGAATCCCTGCGCATGGAGCGCGCTGATGACGCGGTATTCGCGGTCGACCGCGTGCGCCGAGGGCAGCAGCTTGCCGGGCGGCTTGCGCCGCAAAACGTAACGCGCGGCCGGTGTTTCCAACAGATAGGTCGGATTCGACTGACCGCCCTTGAACTGTTTGATGGTGAGCGGTCCGGCGAAGCCTTTCACCTCGGTGGTGAGATAGTGTTCGAGCCGCGCCGAATCGAGCGCGAGTGCGCCCGCGACATACTTGGTGCCGGAAAAGGCTTGCTGGCGGTCGAGCCCCGTCACTTCTTGATCTCGAATGCGATCGGCGCGTCCGCAAAGATCTTGTATTGCTGCGATTTCGGCTTGGCCTTGTCCTCCGCGTTGACATATTGGATCGAGCTTTTTCCCAGCAAGGCCAGCGGCAGGATCAGCACGCGGATGAAACGGGTCGCCTTGTCCTCCGCCGCCTGCGCGAACACAGGCTCGGGGCCGGGCTCGTACCAGGCGCCGCCCGGTCCGTACGAGGTCGAGCGGTGATGCGTGTCGACGCGCAGCCCGCCTTCGATCAAGCAACGGATGCCGGGGCCGTGATGCGTGTGGGTATAGGCGCAGCCGCCAGGCGGGAAGGTGACGCTGTCGGCGCGCATCAACAGCTCGCCCTTGGGCAGCGTCTCCAAAAAGGCGGTCAGCTTCTCATGGGTGATCATGCCCGGCGCATCGGCGGTCATTGCGGGTTGGTCGCCGCGCGTCAGCTCCCAGCGCCACACGGTGACGCCTTGCGGACCAGGCTTGACCGTGACCGTGTCCTCGCCTTGCCAGCCTTCACCCGGCTGCAATGCCTTGCCCTTGATGGTCGCATCGCCGTGCACCACGTAGATGAAGCGCGCCAGCGGGCCCAAACGGAATTCCACATTCTCCGCGCTCGAAAGCACGTCTTCATAAAGCCGCAGTACGGGATGCATGGTTCACCTGTTCGTCGATCAGCCGTTCGTGAAAAAATCGAGCAAGGCCTTTGCCGTGTCGTCCGGGTTTTCCTCGGTGAGGAAATGGCCGGAATCGATCGGCGCGCCCAGCACGTGCGGCGCCCATTGCCGCCAGATGGCGAGCGGCCCGCCGGTCTCGCTCGGAATGCCGCGCGCACCCCACAGCGCGAGGAAAGGGCAGGCAATTGTCTTGCCCGCCTTGCGGTCGGCCTCGTCATTGATGAAGTCGGCGGCGGCGCCGGCCCGGTAGTCCTCGCAATGGGCGTGAATGCGCGCGGGCTCGGAGAACGCGGCGCGATAGTGATCGAGCGCGCGCGGATCGAAGGCGGAGAGGTTCTTCGCATTGGTCCAGCTCGCCAACTTCCATTCGAGGTACTCGACCGGCGCTTTACTGATCAGCATTTCCGGCAGCGGCTTGGGTTGCGCCAGGAACGGCCAGTGCCAGACCTTCATCGCCATGTTGCGGTCCATGCCCTGCCACATGTCGTAGGTCGGCACGATATCGAGTGTCGCCATGCGCTCGACGCGTTCGAGATGATCGAGCGCGAGGCGATAGGCGACGCGCCCGCCGCGGTCGTGTCCCGCGAGGCGGAAACGGTCATGCCCGAGCGCATCCATGATCTCGATCATCACTTTCGCCATCGAGCGCTTGTCGTAGGGCGCGTGATCGCGGTCGGCTTCCGGCACCGCCGACCAGCCGTAGCCGGGCAGATCCGGGATCACCAGCGTGAAGCGCTCCGCCAGCGCCGGCGCCACGCGATGCCACATGACATGCGTTTCGGTATAGCCGTGCAGCAGCAGCAGCGGCGGGCCCTCGCCGCCCACGCGCGCGAACATCTTGCCGACGGCGCTGTCGATCCAGTGCGCGGCGAAATCTGGAAAAAGATCGGCGAGATCAGGCATGGAAGGCCTCACGGACGGGCGGCGACCGCCGAAGTCTATTCCTTTTCCCGCGCGATGGCCCGCCAGCCGATGTCGCGGCGGCAGAAGCCTTCCGGCCAGCGGATGCGGTCGACCGCCTGGTAGGCGCGCGCCTGCGCCTCGCGCACGGACTTGCCCAGCGCGCACACATTGAGCACGCGTCCGCCGTTGGCCAGCACGCGTCCGCTATCGGCCACGGTGCCGGCGTGAAAGATTTCGACGCCGTCGACCTGTGCGGCGTCGCCGAGCCCGTCGATCACCGAACCCTTGCCGTAGCTGCCGGGATAACCCTTGGTCGCCATCACCACGGTGAGCGCGGTGTCGGGCCGCCAGCGCAGATCGAAGCTCTTCAATTGGCCGTCGCGTGCGGCGACCAACGCCGGCACCAGGTCAGACATCATGCGCAGCATCAGCACCTGGCATTCCGGATCGCCGAAGCGGACATTGTATTCGATGAGCTGCGGACCATCCTTGGTGATCATCAGGCCGGCGAACAGCACACCTTTGTAGGGCGCGCCGGCTTTCTTGAGCACGGCGACGGTCGGCTTGACGATCTCGTCCATCACGCGCTGTTCCATCGCCGGTGTCATCACCGGCGCCGGCGAATAGGCGCCCATGCCGCCGGTGTTGGGTCCGGTGTCGCCGTCGCCGACGCGCTTGTGGTCCTGCGCCGAGGCGAGCGG
>JAKAMD010000314.1 GCA_021823875.1 Pseudomonadota bacterium
CCACTGTCCGATCCGTCCTGGCCGGGCGGCATGGTTTGCTGCGCCTGCTGCGGCGGCGGCAATTGCTGCGCCTGGGGCTGCTGCTGCTGCGCCTGCGGCTCGCCGCGATTGAACAGATTGCCGAGGAAATCACCCGAGCGTTCCTGCGCCGGAGCGGCGCCCGCCGCCAGCAGCAGGGTGAATGCGGCCAAGGCCGCGATGCGGATAGGGTATCGTGAAATTGTCATGTCAATCGCCAGCCGGCATTGCTCGATGAGCCCGAGCGATGCCTAGCATAAGAGCGGCTGCGTCGAAATTGTGACTTGCTCGGCGCCGCAACGCGGCGGGCCCCAATTTCAAAACCGCGAATGGGATCATGAATTCCAGGATCGCGGGTTGAAGCCCGCGCGTCCCGGAATGAGGTAACAAGCCGTCACGAGCTCGCGTTGAGCACCGTCACCGCGCGCCGGTTTTGCGACCAGCAGGAGATATCGTCGCACACCGCCACCGGGCGCTCCTTGCCGTAGGAAATGGTGTGCATGCGGTTGGCCGCGATGCCGCGCGAGACCAGGTAATCACGCACGGTCTGGGCGCGGCGGGCGCCGAGCGCGAGATTGTACTCGCGGGTGCCGCGTTCGTCGGCATGACCCTCGATGGTGAAAGTGTACTGGCTGTAGTTGGTCAGCCACTGCGCCTGCTTATCGAGCGTGGCACGCGCCTGCGCCGACAACGCCGTGGAGTCGGTATCAAAGAATACCCGGTCGCCGACATTGACCAGGAAGTCCTGCTGGCTGCCCGGGGTCGCCTGCGCACTGGCATTGGATTGGCCGTTCTGGCCCCCCAAATTGGCGCAGGCCGCGATCGACAGCGCCGCTGCCAAGGCCGCCACCAGCCTGGCGCCGCGCAGGAACTGCCTGAGATTCATCATTCCGCTGTCTCCATTCTCGCCCACAGCCCATTGCAAGCCTGTGGTCTACCAGGACGGTCGTTAAACGAACGTTCCATCAACCTTGATGACCCCTTGCGCGGCACCGTTAAAATTGTCGGAACCGCGGAAAGTCTTTGCGATGGTTAAGAGCCGGTGAATCCAGACTTTTTAGTGGCGCGTTCGTGGCGCACGGTCCTTTCCGAAAGCCGGCTCCCCCTTTTTCGGGCCGACCCGGCTCAGGACAACAGGGGCGACCAAGCCGGATCGGAAGCGTAGCTCGGGGTCGGCACTTTCAGCTCGTTCCGCCCGGTGATGTCGATCGTATAGAGGAACGGTCCCGGCCCGAGATCGCGGAAGAACATGATCACGCGCCCGTTGGGGGCGAAGGTCGGCCCCTCATTGTGGAAGCCTTCGGTCAGGATGCGCTCGCCCGAGCCATCCGGCTTGAGCACGCCGATCGCGAATTGGCTGCCGATCAATCCCGTGAAGGCGATGTAGTCGCCGCGCGGCGACCACACCGGACCGGCATGACGGCCCTGGCCGAAGCTGATGCGGGTGGCCGGCCCGCCGTTCGCCGGCATCACATAGATCTGCTGCGAGCCGCCGCGGTCGCTCTCGAAGCAGATGTATTTGCCGTCCGGCGAATAGCAGGGCGCGGTGTCGATCGCCGGCGTATCGGTGAGCCGCGTGGTCTGTTTCGAGCGCAGATCCATCACGAACAGATTGGCGTTCGGCCCCTGCTGCAGGCTCATGATCACCTTCTGCCCGTCCGGCGAGAAGCGCGGCGCGAAGCTCATGCCGGGGAAATTTCCGACGATCTCGCGTTGGCCGGTCTCGATGTTGAGCAGATAGACCTTGGGCTGACCCTGGCCATAGGCCATGTAGGTGATTTCCTGGGTCGAGGGATTGAAGCGCGGTGTCAGCACCAGTTCGTCGCCGCGCGTAAGATAGCGCACGCCGAAGCCGTCCTGATCCATGATGGCGAGCCGTTTGATGCGCTGACGCTTCGGCCCGGTTTCGTCGACGAACACGATGCGGCTGTCGAAATAACCCTTCTCGCCGGTGAGCGTCTGGTAGATCGCGTCGGCGATGATGTGGGCGATGCGCCGCCAGTTGTCGGGCGAGGTGAAGTACTGCTTGCCGTCGAGCTGCTGGCCGGCGAACACGTCCCACAAGCGGAATTCAACCTTCAGCCGGCCGTCGCCCTGGCGGGTCAGGCGACCAGTAGCGAGTGCCTGCGCATTGATGGCGCGCCAGTCGGCGAAGCGCGGCACCGCATCAGTGTTAGTGATCTTCTCGATATAGGCCTGCGGATTGATCGGCGCGAACAGGCCGCTGCGCTGCAGGTCGGCGGTGATGACCGACGTGACGTTGCGCGCCATCTCCGCCTCGCCCGGCGTGCCGGCGACGAAGTCCGGCAGCGCGATCGGCATCGGCTGGATGT
The DNA here is from genome assembly GCA_021823875.1 of Pseudomonadota bacterium. Lineage (GTDB taxonomy): Bacteria > Pseudomonadota > Alphaproteobacteria > Rhizobiales > Xanthobacteraceae > Pseudolabrys. The sequence continues at coordinate 2,352 of JAKAMD010000314.1, forward strand.
TGCCCTGGTTGATGTCGATGCTGAGCACGGCTCCAGCGCGGCGCGGGGCCAGGACTGCGAGCGCGCCAGCCCCGGCGCCGGCAAGGACATGGCGGCGGTTGAGCGTCGGCCCGACGAACGAAAACGGGAAGGAATCAAAGGTCGATGGCTTCATTGGCTCTTCGCAATTTCCGGAGGGGTCAGCCGCGGAACATGTCGCGTGGATCGAAGGTCACTTCAATATCTTTCCACACGTCATAATGGTCGGGCTTGAGCATGTCGAACGGTTGGCCGCGGAAAACCGCGCGCACGGCGCTGTCGCGCGCCGTGTCATAAAGCTGACCGTGGCCGGTGCTGAGCACCCGCGGCGGGGAGACGAGGCGGCCAGTGCGGTCGAGCTGGATGCGGATGCGGATGACGTAGTCCTGCGGGTCCTGGATGCCGACCGGGGGATTCCACAAGGCCATCAGCCGTGCGCGCAGCGCGTCGAGCTCTGACTGCGAGAGCTGGGCGGCGTTGCCCATCGCGGTACCGAGCGAGGGCGCGGAATTGAGCTCGGCGCCGGTGGCGGCCTGCCGCGTGGGATCGCGCTTGTCGAGCAGGGCGGCGATCTTGTCGGCGTTGAACTTGGGCTGCTGGGGGATATGCGGGCGCTTGGGCGGCAGCGGCGTGGGCTGCGCCTTGGCTTCCTTCTGGTCCGGCTGCTGCTTGATCTTCTGGGCGATCGGGTCGGGCTTCGGCTCGGGCGGCGTTTCCGGCGCCTTCTGGGCGGTGGCCTTGACCTCTTGCTTCTCGGTGACCTTGGCCTTGAGGTCCTCGACCGGCTTGACCGTGTCGGCCTTCTTCTCGACCAGCGGCTTGGGCTTCTCGGTCGGCTTTTTGGCCTCCTTGATGCCCTTGGTCATTTCGGAAAACTGCTTCTCGCTGACCAGATCGACCGGCAGCGACTGCGCCGGCGTGACATGGAACGTCTCGCCGGTGAAGGACAGCGTCGCCCAGAGCAGCACGCCCACGTGCAGCCCGGTCGAGATCGCCGATGCCGTCCTCATCTGCATTACTGCAACTTCGTGCCCTGCTCGAACTCGGTCACCAAGGCCACGCGATGAAAGCCGGCCGCCGACAGCCGGCCCATGACCTTCATCATCGTACCGTAATCGACCTTCTTGTCGCCCCGCACATAAATCCGCGCTTCGGTGCCGCCGCGCGCCTGCGCCACGGCCTCCAGCTTCGGGACCAGAGCATCCACCTCGATTTCGGCATTTTGCAGGTAGATCTGGCCCTTTTCATTGACCGAGATCGTCAGGGGTTCCTTGTCCTGATCGAGGCTTTTGGCCTGGGTCTGCGGCAGGTCGATGGGCACGCCGACGGTCAGAAGCGGCGCCGACACCATGAAGATGATCAGCAGCACCAGCATCACGTCCACCATGGGCGTGACGTTGATCTCGCTCATCACCCGACGGCGATGATGCTTCTTACGTCCGATGTCAGGCGTGCCGGCATTGGCGGCCATGGTCTCCTCACACGCGCTCGTCGATTTGGCGCGACAGGATGGCGGCGAACTCGTCGGCGAAGCCTTCCAGGCGCTGCGCCTGCTTGTTCACCTCGGAAGCGAATTTATTATAGAAAATCGTCGCCGGTATGGCGGCCACCAGGCCGAGCGCGGTGGCGAACAGCGCCTCCGCGATGCCCGGCGCCACCACCGCCAGCGAGGTGTTCTTGGAGGCGGCGATCGACTGGAAGCTGGTCATGATGCCCCAGACCGTGCCGAACAGGCCGATGAAGGGGCCGGCCGAGCCGACGGTGGCGAGCACCAGGAGGCGGCTTTCCAGTCGCTCGATCTCGCGGGCGATGGTCACTTCCATCACCTTCTCGATGCGCATCTGCAGGCCAGCGAAGGAGCGCGCATGGCCCTCGAAGCTGCGCTTCCATTCGCGCATCGCCGCCACGAAGAGCGCCGCCATGGAATGGGTCGGCTTGGACACCAGCGAGCGATAAAGCTCTTCGAGCGATTCGCCAGACCAGAAAACCTGCTCGAAGCGGTCCATCTCGCGCCGGCTGCGCGCATAAAGCACGATCTTGTCGATCGCGATCGCCCAAACCCAGACCGAGCAGACGAGTAACCCGACCATGACCGCCTTGACGATCCAATGGGCGTGC
>JAKAMD010000315.1 GCA_021823875.1 Pseudomonadota bacterium
CGGTCGGGCATCTTGCCAAAGCCTTGGGCGCGTGCCACCCGAGGACCCATGACAGCGGAAGTCTCCATTGAAGGCGGCACGCGGCTCACCCCGCATCCGTTGCGCGCGGCGGTGCTCGGCGAGGTGCATGCGCGGCCGTTCACGCCGCTGACGGCGCCACGGCGCATCCTGCACTTCGCTTTCGACACCATGGGCGAGGCGGCGCGCGCCGACCGCGCCGCGCTGGCCGACTTCTGCACGCGGCGCGGGATCGAGCCGCTCAAGCCTAGCGCCAAGCACCATCGTCTCACGCTCGGCGGCGCCACTTTGCGCTGGGAGCAGCACTCAGAATTTACCACCTATACCTGGGAACTGCCGGCGCCCGCCGGCGCGCCGTTCCATCCGTCCGCCGCCTCGCTGGCGGCGCCGATGGCCGGCCTGCCGCAGCCCGGGCCGCTCCTGGTCGCGCTCGACCTGCATCTGGTGGCGGACGGCGAGAACACGATCGCCATCGACCGCCTGTTCGACCGTGCCAGCCTGGTGGCGGCCGAGAACACGGAAGGCGATGCCAGTTTCGCCACCGATTTCCAGATCGATGCCGGCGGCTTCGTGCGCATCCTGGTGATCGACCGCGGGCTGACGCCCGAGCGCGCCGGTGCGCTGGTGCAGCGCATTGTCGAGCTCGAGACCTATCGCACGCTGGCGCTGCTCGGCCTGCCGGAGGCGCAACGGCTTTCGCCCTCGATCAACCGCATCGAGAAGCGGCTGGCCGAGGTGGCCGACGAGATGCGGCGCACCGAGAAGCTCATCGACAACCACCGCCTGCTCGACGAGCTGACCGAGCTCGCCGCCGAGCTCGAAGCCGGCGCGGCGGCCAGCCTGTTCCGCTTCGGCGCCAGCCGCGCCTATAATGAGATCGTACAGTTGCGGCTGCAGACCATCGGCGAGCGCAAGGTCGACCATTTGCCCACCTGGTCGTCGTTCCTGGCGCGGCGCATGCAGCCGGCCATCCGCACCTGCATCACCACCGAGGAGCGGCAGGCCGACCTGTCGCAGAAGCTCGCGCGCGCCGCCAATCTATTGCGCACCCGCGTCGACGTCGAGCTCGAGCGGCAGAACCGCGATCTGCTTGAATCGATGAATGCCCGCACGCGCCTGCAATTGCGTCTGCAGACCACCGTGGAAGGTCTGTCGGTCGCGGCGATCAGCTATTACGTGATCGGCCTGTTCGGCTATGTCGCCAAAGGCCTGCATGACCGCGGCGTGCCGATCGATACGACGCTCGCCAGCGCGCTGTTCGTGCCGGTAGCGGTGCTGTCAATCTGGTGGGTGGTACGGCGTATCCGCAAGAAGCACATCGCCGGGGTGGAGTAAGCGTGGCGGTAAGCCGCCGATAAATTCTCCGTCATGCCCGCGCTTGTCGCGGGCATCCACGTCTTAATGCATGTAAAAGACCGTATTGACGTGGATGGCCGGAACAAGTCCGGCCATGACGACGGAGGAGTTTTGCCATGCGCACCGAGCGGTTCGAATTTCCCAATGCCCAGGGCGAGAAGCTCGCCGCCACGCTCGACCTGCCGCTCGGCGAGCCGACCGCCTTCGCGCTGTTCGCGCATTGCTTCACCTGCGGCGAGGATATCCTGGCCGCCAAGCGCATTGCCGAGCGGCTGGCGGTCCACGGCATCGCCACGCTGCGTTTCGATTTCACAGGACTGGGCGGCAGCGAAGGCGAATTCGCCAATACGCATTTCTCCTCCAATGTCGCCGACCTAGTGGCCGCCGCCGATCACCTGCGCCGGACCCATCGCGCGCCGGCGATCCTGATCGGCCACAGCCTGGGTGGCGCCGCTGTGCTCGCCGCCGCCCATCGCATCGCCGAAGCGCGCTGCGTCGTCACCATCGCCGCCCCGTGCGATCCCGACCACGTCACCGGCCTGTTCAAAGACCAAGTCGATACCATCCACGAACAGGGCACGGTGGACGTGGCGCTGGCCGGCCGGCCCTTCACCATCAAGCGCGAATTCCTCGACGACGTCGCCGAGCGGAAGCTGCACGAATGCCTCGCCACGTTGCGCAAGGCGTTGCTCGTGTTCCATTCGCCGACCGACGACATCGTCGGCATCGAGAATGCCTCGCGCATCTTCACCCACGCCAAGCATCCCAAGAGCTTCGTGTCGCTGGCCGGCGCCGACCATCTCTTGAGCAACAAGAACGACGCCGTCTATGTCGCCGATGTGGTTGCGGCCTGGGCCGGGCGCTATCTCGAAAAACCGGAACGCGTGCAGCAGGCCGAAAGCGAACCCGGCGTGGTGCTGGTGCGCGAGACCGGCACCGGCAAATTCCAGCAGGAAGTGCTGAGCGGGCCGCACCGTTTTCTGGCCGACGAGCCGATCAAGGTCGGTGGGCTCGACTCAGGCCCCGGCCCCTATGATCTCTTGCTCGCCGGACTCGGCGCCTGCACCAGCATGACGGTGCGCATGTATGCCGAGCTCAAGAAGCTGCCGCTCGCGCGCGTGTCGGTCAGGCTGTCGCACGAAAAGATCCACGCCAGCGATTGCGCCGAATGCGAGACCAAGGACGGCAAGGTCGATCGCATCGACCGCACCATCACCTTCGAGGGCGATCTCGATGCCGGCCAGCGCCAGCGCTTGCTGGAAATCGCCGACAAATGCCCGGTGCACCGCACGCTGAAATCGGAAATCGAAATCAGGACATTCGAGAAAGCGCCGTCACCCTGAGGCAGCGGCGGCGGCCGCTTTACCTTACTTCTCTTTCTGCTTCTTCTTGCGCTTGACCGCCTTCTCGATGGCGGCTGAGGTCGACGTGGCGGGGGGCTGTTCCGGCTCGACCAGCGCCGGCAGATGCTTGGTGAGATCGGCCTTGATCAGAGCGCGCAGCTCGGGCGTCACTTCAGGCTTGATGCCGAACCACAATTGGAAGCCGCGCACCGCCTGGTGCAGCAGCATGCCGAGCCCGTCGGCCGTGCGCAGGCCGCGTTCGCGCGCGGCCGCCAACAGCGGCGTGACCAGCGGGTCATAGACGATATCCGTCACCACCAGCGAGGGCGGGCAGCGCAAATTGATTTCCAGCGGCGGCTGGCCGGTCATGCCGAGTGGCGTAGTGTTGACCAAGAGGCCGGCGCCGCCCAAGAGCCCGGTGGTCTCATCCCAGCCGGCCGGAAACACGCGCGCGCCGAACAGCTTCTTCAATGCCTCCGCCCGCTCCGGTGTGCGGTTGATCACATAGACGCGCCGCACCTCGCGCGCGATCAGTGCGTAGACCACCGCATGCGCGGCGCCGCCAGCGCCGAGCACAACCGCGCTTTCCAGGCCGCGGTCCCAGCCGGGCGTGGCGGTGTCGAGATTGGCGAGGAAGCCCTCGACGTCGGTGTTGGTCGAGCGCAGCATGTCGCCGTCGTACCACAGCGTATTGGCCGCGCCGACCGCACGCGCGCGGTCGTCGGGCGTGGAGAGGACGAGCGCGGCCTTCTTGTGCGGCACGGTTACATTGGCGCCGATATAGCCATGCTGGCGCAGGTTCTTGACGAAATCCGGAAACTGCAGCGGCGGCACCGCCTCACGCCGATATTCGGCGTCGAGATTGTGCTGCTTGATCCAGTAATTGTGGATCAGCGGCGAGCGCGAATGCTCGATCGGCCAACCGATGACGCATGCCGCTTTACGCGCTTCGCTCATTGTTCGGCTACCACCGTATTACGCAAAATGCCGATCTCCGGAACTTCAACTTCGATGACGTCGCCCGGCTTCAGCCATACCGGCTCGCCGCCACGCGGGGTCAGCTTTACCGGAGTGCCGGTAACGATCACATCGCCCGGCGTCAAGGTCATGAAGGTAGAAACATAGGCGATCAATTGCGGGAACGACTTGATCAAGCTCAAGGTGGTATCGTCCTGCGTGACTGCACCGTTGAGCCTGACCGTGAGATGCAGCGGCTTGGTCAGGTCGATTTCGTCGCTGGTCACCAGCCAAGGACCGATGCTGCCGCTGCAATCGAAATTCTTGCCTTGCGTCACATTGAATTTGCCGTGGCGCAACCAGTCGCGCACGGTGCCTTCGTTGCACAGCGTGACGCCGGCGACATGGGAAAGCGCCTCGCTTTCTGGAATGCGGCGGCCGGCGCGTCCGATCACCAGCGCGATCTCGCCTTCATAATCGAGCTGTTCGGACTCGCGCGGACGCAGGATCGGCTGCCCGTGACCGACCAGCGAGCCGGGCGCGCGATAGAACATGCTGGGATATGGCGGCACCTCCGCGTCGCCGAAATCAGCATTGCGGTTGGCGTAGTTGATGCCGACGCAGAGGATTTTTTCAGGCGCGCGCACCGGCGGAAGAAACTCAAGTTCGCTGAGCGGAAAATCGGCGCGTACGCCGTGCGACGCCGTGTGGGCAGCGGCGAGGCCATCCTCCGCGCGCAACAGGTCGAGCACGCTGGTAAAGCGCGGCTTCAATCGCGGCATCAGATCGATCACGCC